>JAISRF010000089.1 GCA_031273775.1 Oscillospiraceae bacterium | reverse complement strand
ATTGCAATTTCTGTGTCTGGTTTTGCTAGACCATTATAATTCGAAAAATAAAAAGCTTGACTTTGACGCAGGTTCATGTATAATGGGGTAGTACTTAACGATTGTGAAGTATAATTTATTTAAAGAGGTATCGTATTGATTCACCAAGACAAAACCATCACCTGTAAAGATTGTGGGCAGGAATTTGTGTTCACGGCAAGTGAACAGGACTTTTTCGAGGAAAAAGGATTCACGAACGAACCCCAGAGGTGCAAGGCCTGTCGGGATATCCAAAAGAACAACAGAAACGGCGGTCGAGGGCAACGCGAGATGTTTGACGCTGTTTGCGCTTCCTGCGGTAAGAGTTGTAAAGTCCCTTTCCAGCCGAGAGAGGATCGCCCTGTTTATTGCAGTGATTGTTTTTCAAACCAGAGATAGAATTTGTGGTTTAAAAATACGCCTTAGGGCGTATTTTTTTTTGCGTTTTTTTAAAGAGTTACCGCTTGCGACCGGGTCAATGTACTCAAAAGTTTCACTTGAAATACTCTTTGAACCCGTGGCGAAATCTCCTCAAAGCTCCGATAAAACCAGTTCGGAGGCTCGGACGTGCACGGACAGCCCCACTTGCGCATAGAATATTAAAGCGGCTTTTTGAAGCTGCCTTATGGGTCTTTTGAACCCATCTTAGTGAAACGGGGATTGACAGAGTGATTTTACAGCTTATATCGGTTACAATCAGCCATATTTTTCATATCTGCCTGCACGCGGCGAATTCCGGATCGTTCCCGCGGACGCTTACCGCCGCCGAGGAACGCGAATATTTAGCGCGATACAAGGAAACCGGCGATATGGATGCGCGTTCCAAGCTGATTGAGCACAATTTGCGGCTGGTGGCGCACATTATCAAAAAATATTATTCCGCCACCAAGGATCAGGATGACTTGATTTCCATTGGCACCATCGGGCTGATTAAAGGGGTTTCCACCTTCAACGGGGAGAAAGGCGCCAAGCTGGCAACCTACGCTGCGCGGTGCATTGAAAATGAGATTTTAATGTATTTCCGCAACCAGAAAAAAGCTGCGCAGGATGTACTGATAAACGACCCAATAGACACCGACCGGGACGGGAATACCCTGACCTTGATCGATGTGATTGCCGATGAGGAAAATCTGGCGGATAACGTGGATTTGAAAATCAAGTCTGAAAAGCTGCTGGAGTACATAGAGGACACTCTGGACGACCGGGAAAAGCGGATCGTCCACCTTAGGTACGGCTTGGAAGGCGGGCAGGAACTGACCCAGCGTGAGGTCGCGGCGCTACTGGGAATCAGCAGGAGTTATGTGAGCCGGATTGAAAAGAAGTCACTGGAAATTTTGCGAAAGCGGTTTGACGGTTGATGTACGATTCTTCAATCAGATTTCGTATATGCCTGCAAGGAGTATTATTCACAAGGCGTTGTATATTTACTTCCTTTTCCGCAAAAGATAAGTAAAATTTTATTTAGGCGGAGAAGAAATATGCAGTTTTTGTACGCGTTTATTGTGGGCGGGTTGATATGCGTGGTGGGGCAGCTTTTGATTGATTTTACCAAGCTGACGCCCGCGAAAATTTTGGTGCTGTTCGTGATTTTAGGACTGGTTTTGACCGCCTTGGGAGTTTACGAACCGCTGGTTAAATTTGCGGGAGCCGGCGCAACGGTACCACTGACCGGGTTTGGTTATGCCCTGGCAAACGGCGTAAAGGAAACGCTGGAAGACAAAGGGCTGTTCGGCGTGATTACCGGCGGGATTGTGGGCACGGCGGCCGGTATTACGGCGGCGGTTTTCTTCGGGTATATCGCGGCGCTGCTCACCAAGCCGGGCGACAAAAGTTAATTATCCAGAACCACTTTTTCCGGCGGATTCAGGAGTTGTTCCGGATGCTTTAGTATGCGGTGAAGCAACTTCATGGCGGAAGCATTGTAAAACCCGTCGCAGGTTCGCTCATCCAGCACAGCGCTCATGCCCAGCACTTTTTTTTCCGCCGGTTTGCCCTCGGCGTCAAGATACAATTGCGTTTCCTTTTTGCCGATGGCGATAAAGGCGGAGCAGGTTCCAAATTCGTACAAGTGGTGGTGAATCGGCCGAATTCCCAGCGAGCCTACGTCGGTGATAAACAGGCTGGAATGGAACGGACTGGCGTCATAAATAAACTTGGGCATACAGCCAACGGAATCCAGCGCGCGGATTAAAAATACCACAAAGGTTTTCAAAAAGGTAGGGCACGCCCCGATAATTTTTGCAACCACATCGGTTTCGTTGCCGGAAAGTCCGGGCGCTTCCGCCTTTCCCTCCGCCAGCTTGACATTAAATTTCGTAACCACGTCGGCGATGGTGTCCTCCGGCTCGAACTGCGGAATGATGATGGTTTCCTCGCCGTCTTCAGACATTTTGCGCTTTATGGCCATAGAAATGCGGATGCAGTTGCGGGAATAAATCTTCTTCCCCGCGACAAACCGGTTGAGCCGGGGTTTCTGCGAAAACAGGCGCACACACGCGGCCACAATCACGTGAACCAGCCGCAAGTCCTGCATTCCGGCCGCGCGCTGCTCCCGCATAAATTTTTCCAGCGGGGCAAGGTCAATGGTTTCTGAAAAATAGACCATGCTGTCCATCCGCGTCCGCATAATCACAGGTATCATTTGAAACATAGCGTCGGTTTTCCGCAGTTTATGGCCATCGTAGCGATCTCCAAACCTCCGTTTACGCGTAAGCGTCCCCATTGTTTGCCCTCCGAATCCAGATTGTTACCGCTTTGAGTATATCATTCCACGCCGCTTATTGTCAATATGTCCACGCTGATTTCGGCGGAAAGATAAAACGAATACAGCAGGCATTCTTTGACCGGTTTATTGTAAAGCCTGGACAGCGCGCGGGCATACGTGGCAAGCTGGCTTTTATAACGCCCGGCGAGGGTTTCGGCATCGCAACGGTCGGTTTTATAATCAAGAATTACCAGTTCGCCGTCTTCCAAAAATACGCAGTCGGCGATGCCCTGTACCACAATTTTTTCATCATCGTACCCCGTGATATTCGGCTCTACGGCCGAAAGCGGCAATTCTTCCATAAAACGCAGCTCGCGCGTGACCTGTGGCGAGCGGTCAATCCGGTCGTACATCCCGCTTGCAAAAAACGCATTCACCCGGTTTATGTCAACCGCATCCGCTTCAGCCCGCGTCAGAAATTTTTCCCGGACAAGCCGGGCAAGCTCCGCCCGGGGATCTGCTTTGGCGCGGGCGTAATCGGCATATTGCATGAAGCCGTGCAAAGCCGTTCCGCGCTGTGCCGGGGATAATCCAACCGCGGACATGAACGCCGGGCGCAGGGTACAGCCATACTCCTCTTCGTCTTTGTCCAGCTGTGAGGCGATTCGCTTCGCCGCTACCCCGCGCAGGATGTCATGCGGATATTTGTAGGCAAGTTGTTCCCGCACCACGGCGAGGATTTCCGCGGTAGGAACAGGTCTATGTACCTGCCCGGATCCCTCCCGTGCCGCATACAGGGAATTTGCCTCATAGGGAGTGAGGGAAAGGGGAAGCGAAACGATTTTCGCTTCCAGTCTCGAATCACATACATTTGGTATTATGTCAACCTCAGAACACTTGCGGAATTCTCCGCCGTCCGGATGAAGCAGGGCGCAAAACAACAGCCATTCCAAAAAGCTGTCCGCCAACAACACAGCGGAAGGCTCCGCCGTGCCGGGCAGACACGCGGGATCGCCCCTTCCGTTTTCGTGATTCGCCGCTTCGGCGGACGGGCGGATATCGTCTTCCCCCACAATCCACTCTCCACTGTCGGACACTCCACCATACGCCAGCTTTACCGCCGCTTCTTTTAACCGCGCGGCAGGCTTTTTCTCCGCTGCCACAAAATACAGGCGTTCCTGGGCGCGGGTAGCCGCAACGTAAAGGATACGCAGCTCTTCCGCGATGCTTTCCCGCTCGTTTTGAAGCCGTATCGCTTCACGCGGGAGTGTCGTATAATTGATCTGGCGTTCGTCTTCATAAATTTTCAGGCTCAGCCCTAAACGCGGATTGAGCACGATGTTTTCGTGATTTCCCCGCTTAAAGCTTTGTCCGCAACCTGCCACAAACGTGATGGGAAACTGTAATCCCTTAGAACGGTGAATAGAAATCACACGTACCGCGTCGCCGTGACCGCCGCTCTGCCCCGCCGCTTCCAATGTCCCGCCACGTTCGGCAATTCCGTCCATGTAGCGCAGGAACGCGCTTGCCCCCGTCTGCCCCTGCTCCTCGAATTCGCGGGCGGTTTCCATCAGAATCCGAATATTGGCAAGCGCGGATTTCCCACCGATGGCGACCGCCGCCGCGGACAGCCCGAATTCGTCACACAGCTTTTGCAAAAACCGCCCGGCGGACAGAGTTTTCGCATAAGATGACAGCAGGGAAAGCGTGTCAAACGCGGATTTCGCCTTTTCATCCCCACAACGGGCAGCCTCCCAAAAGGTCTGGTAAACTGAACCGTGTGGGCAGTACACACGGTAATGGGCGGCTTCCTCCGCGGTAAACCCGAAAACCGGCGACAGCATGGCAGCCAAAAAAGCAATATCCGAAAGCGGGTTATTCACCGCCCTAAGCAAGGAGAGCGCCATCCGGATTTCCCGCAACTTGAAAAAGTCCTTGCCCGCCGCGCTCCATACCGGAATCCCTCCGGCGGTCAGTTCCTCCAAAATCCGCCCGATATGTCCCTGAGGGGAGCGAAGCAGAATGGCGAAATCAGAGTAACGGGCAGGGCGCGTTTGTCCTGGATTTTCCTCATCTGCCAGCGCGTTGGGGTCTTCCATAAGTTGTTTGATGATTGTGGCGATGTACCGGGCTTCCAGCGTATCTGCGTGTTCTTCAATGTCCGCTCCATCCACCATATGAATGGCAACGTCCGGCTCCTCCCGGGGTGGATAAGCGGACATCTTCACCAGCCGGTCTCCTGGCTCATATGTCATTTCGCCAGCTTCCCGGCTCATGAGAAGCGCAAAGCAGAAGTTCACAAACCCGCAAATTCCCTCGCGGCTCCGAAAATTTCCCGAAAGCGTTATTTTGGCTTGAGGCTGCGCGGATTTGGGGTCATATTCGGGAAAAGAACAGCGATAGGCAAGAAAATTTTCCGGGTTCGCCTTGCGGAAACGATAGATGCTCTGTTTGACGTCACCGACCAAAAACAGCTTTTCCCCGCCGTTTGACAGCGCGTTGTAAAGCGCGTCCTGTAAATCGTTCGTGTCCTGATATTCGTCCACGCAGATTTCCGCATATTGCTGTGAAAGCTGAGCCGCCAGCGGTGTATACGTGATTTTGCCGTCTGTTTCCCGAGTGAGCAGGGACAGCGCGGCAAATTCCACATCGTCAAAGGTCAAAACACGGCGTTCGGCTTTGAGCGCGGAGAGATTTTTTGTAAAACGCCGCACTAACTCAAACAGTTTGGTGACATATGGCGCTAAAATACTCATGTCCCGGAGGGCGGTTTTTTCGCCGCAAAAGGCATTTTTTAGGCGGGCGACATCGGCGGTGACCAGTTTTTTGATGAGCAGTACCGTTTCCTTGAACCCGTCGTTTTCGTATCCGCGCAACGCCCCGGCCTGCGGTGGAAAACCGAAAGACTTTACCATTTCGGAAGCGCCGTCAAAATTTCCGGTTTGCAGGAACCCAATCAGTCTTGCCAGCTGAGTCTTTGCCGAAATGAAGGAGCCGAGGTGGCAGGCCGCCATCTTTTCATCCCCTTCCATTTCGGGAATCACGGCGTTCAGCCGGCTCAGCGCGCCGCGGCAAACCGTTTTTGCAAATGAAAACAAAGCCCGGATCCACGGGCTGCTTTCAAAGCCGGCGTCCGCCGCATATTGCCGCTCGGCGGCTTCCATCCACCGCTCGGGGTACGGTTGGGAACGGAGAAAATCGGTTATCATAAAAATGGCGTTTTTTAGGTTTTCGTCACCGTAGGTCGCGTCCACCAAGGCAATTAACCGCAGAAACTCCCGGTCGTCCGCCTCAAAGCATTCGTCGAAAAGCTCACGCATTGCCTGTTCACGCAACTGCCGCATGAGTGATTCGGAAGCGATGGTGAAGCCTGCGGAAATGTTCAGTTCACTGAAATATTGCCTTGCCAAAGACAGGCAAAACGCATCAATGGTGGTAATGGCGGCACCGGATATCATCAGCTTTTGCCGCCGAAGCCGCTTGTTTCCGGGCTGATTTTTGATTTCCTCCGCCAGTCGCTGCTCAATTTTTTGACGAAGCTGGGCGGCGGCGGGTCTGGTAAAGGTGGCGGCAAAAACCCCACCGGCATCCACGGGGTTGTTTTCGTCGGTAAGCATTCTAAGGACGCGCTCCGTAAGCACAGCGGTTTTTCCGGAACCGGCCGCAGCGGTTACCAACAGCGCGCCGCGCCCCGTGATGGCCTGCCGCTGCTGGGGAGTTGGCGTAAATGACATTGGCTTTCCTCCATCGATATACAGTATAATCTTTCAATTTTAAGTCTCCAAAGTGAGCTGCGCCCACAACCCAATTTAAACAGCGATAGAAAGCTGAATATTGCTTTCGCTGATTATAACATGTTGCGAACCTTGAATCAAGCGGTTTATGCGTAAGCGGAAAACCATAGGGTACCTGTCCTCCAGTAATTGAACCTGCTATACTACCCTCAAATAAACAAAGAGGGGGCTGAGTTTAATGACAGACTCAGAACGAATGAAGAAAGTAGCGGAATGGCGCGGGAGCTAAGTTTGTATGGCCAGACAGCGCGGACAAAGCACGGGACATCAGTGTGTCACAATTGGAGTTGCTGATGAGTGGCCTTTCAGTGGATCCTCCAAGGGGTTTTGGCGAAATATCCGCCCGGGATTTTTGACAAAAAGCATGTCAAAAGATAGACAAAAAAGCGCGAAAAATGGTCGGATATTATACGACTCAAACCGCCGAAAAAGCTTGTATTTTCAAGGGTTTTGTGGTATAATCAAAAACATGGAAAAGAATGTTTTTGAGGGGCTTGCGGCTCCGGTAATTGAATATATTTCAAGCCTTGAAAAGTTGCTTGAAAAACAGCAGGTTCAGATTGACCG
>JAISRF010000251.1 GCA_031273775.1 Oscillospiraceae bacterium | reverse complement strand
GAGATGATTTGTTATGTTGAATACCAATATTACTAATTTTAGAAAAAACATTTTTGGAATGCTGGAGCAAACCATAAAATACAACGAGCCGGTCAATATCAGCACAAAAGACGGTAATGCTGTAATTATGAGCGAAGAGGATTACAACGGCTTGATGGTAACGCTTCAAATCAGCTCAGTTCCCGGCATGAAAGAAAAAGTTATTGAGGGGCTGAACACGCCAATATCCGACTGCCTACCGGAAAACGAGGTTGAATGGTAATGTATTCTATTGTTTATACCAAAAAGGCGGCAGCCGATATTCCCAATCTGAAATCCGCAAAGCTGGATAAAAAGGCAAAGGCGCTCATTGATTTAATCCGTGAAACGCCGTTCCAAAATCCGCCACCATATGAAAAACTTGTGGGGGATTTGCAAGGCGCATACTCCCGCCGAATTAACATTAAGCACCGCCTTGTGTATGAAGTTCTTCTAAACTCGGAAAATCTTAAAGACGAGAGCGGAACACCATATGAAGGTGTTGTCAAAATTATTAGCCTGTGGACACATTACGAAAGATAAACAAATCCCGCCTTTCCGTTAAGCATTGGCGGGATTTATGTTTTAGGGACATGCAATTGTCTATCTGATAAATTCAATCAAACGCAGGAATTTGATACAGTCTTTGTAGCCTTGCAGGTACACCCAATCCCTTTCCCGACCGTTGATACGGTAAATATCGTGAATATGACGGTCTAAATTGTGCAGTCAGCGCGGAGAGTTAGTGCAGGTGTCGCGGGATTTGAGTGCGGTAGTCGCGGAGGTCAGTGCAGTTTTGGTAAAATGGTTATATGCGTTTCTAAAAGAAGCGTAAATAATCATTTGGAGGTCTGTAAAATGACAGACTACCGCGAAATCTTACGGCTGGCAGAAATGGGACTCAGCCGCACGAGTATCGGCGAAGCGCTGGGATACTCGCGAAACACAATCGCAGATGTACTGCGAAGGGCGCAAATCAAGGAAGTGGAGATGCCTGTGCCGGAAAGCATAGGCGATCGGGAACTGGCGGATTTGCTGTTTCCCGAAAAAGCAAAAGACCAGAATCAGCGAATGCCCGACTATGAAATGGTTCATAAAGAGTTGGGCAAAAAGGGCGTGACGCTCACGCTTTTGTGGGTGGAATACTGCACCGTGTGCCGTCAGACCGGGGAAATCCCGTATGCCTACACACAGTTCAGGGTTTACTATCACCGTTTTGTTCAAACCTCAAAAGCAACTATGCACCTCAATCACAAACCCGGCGAAAATATGGAAGTTGACTGGGCGGGAATAACCGCCGCCGTGGTTGACCGCTTGACCGGCGAAACAGCCCCGGCCAGCGTTTTTGTCGCCACTCTGCCATGCAGCGGATACAGTTATGTGGAAGCGTTTCTGTCACAAAATCAGGAAAGCTGGACAACAGCCCACATCCATGCCTTTGAGTTTTTCGGCGGCACACCGCGTATTCTCACGCCGGACAACTTAAAAACAGGCGTAGACAAATCAAACTGGCGCACACCCACTATCAACAAAAGTTACAATGAGTTGGCGGAACATTACGGCTGTGCCGTCCTCCCGGCCCGCGTTCGGAAGCCAAAAGACAAATCCTCTGTTGAGGGAACAGTCGGCATCATATCCAGTTGGGTCATTGCTTCCCTGCGCAACCGGACATTTTTCAGTCTGGCAGACCTCAATGAAGCCATATTTGAAAAGCTGGCGGCGTTTAATGAAAAACCGTTTCAGAAGAAGCTTGGCTGCCGTTTGACGGCGTTTATGGAGGACGAGAAGGAGTATCTCCAACCGCTTCCAAAAGAGCGTTACGAGCTGGCTATGTGGAAAAAGCTTACGCCCGGTTTCAATTACCACATTGAAGTGGACAAAAGTTTTTACAGTGTTCCCTATGAATACATCAAGCAGGAAATGGATGTGCGGCTCACTGCCGCCACGGTGGAGGTGTTTTTCGGAAATCTGCGGGTCTGCTCTCATCCGCGCCACCACGGCCGACCGGGGCATTACCAAACCATCCCGGAACATATGCCGGAAAAACACAAAACCTACACCGAATGGAATGCAGAACGCTTTTTGGCGTGGGCAAAATCCATCGGGGCAAACACAAACGTCGTCATCGGCGCAATTTTATCCTCCCATAAAATTGAACAGCAGGGCTACCGGGCTTGCATCGGTGTGTTGAAGCTGGCAGACAGGCACGGCGCAAAGCGGTTGGAAGCCGCTTGTGAAAAGGCGCTGACGTACACGCCGAGTCCCAGTTACAAGAACATTGACGCGATTCTGAAATCCGGCAGTGACAAGCAGACGGCACAAAAACCGGCGGAAAAGCAGGTGGATGAATCTCATTCGTTCATTCGCGGAGCCGAGTATTATGGGAGGAAAAAGTAATGCTAAACGAACAAACCTTAGAAAAATTGGGTGATCTCCGGCTTCGCTCGATGGCGCGGGCATTCCGTGAACAGCTCGGCGACGCAGCGGTGGCGGGTCTTTCTTTTGAAGACAGATTCGGAATGATTGTTGACCGCCAATGGTCTGATCGGAAAAATGCCCATATTGCAAGGCTCACAAAGGGCGCAACCTTCAAACTGTCCGGTGCTTGCGTGGAAAATATTGAGTATCACCCGGACAGGAAACTGAACAAGGAGCAAATTTCGCTGCTTTCCACCGGCAAATACATCGCCGCTAAAAACAACATCATCGTTTTGGGCGCGTCCGGGGCGGGTAAAAGTTACATGGGCTGCGCTTTGGGTATTTCGGCTTGCCGCCAGCTCATTAAAACCAAGTATATCCGGCTGCCGGAACTCTTGGAGGATTTACACATCGCCCGAGGTGAGGGTACTTACAAAAAGGTGCTGGGCGCCTACAAAAAATACCAGCTTCTCATTTTGGATGAATGGCTGCTCGGACCTCTAACCGAGGGGCAGACAGCGGATTTATTCGAGATTATTGAATCCCGGTACGGTGAGGCTTCCACAATTTTTATCGCGCAATCGGCCCCGGCGGGCTGGTATCAGATGATTGGCGAAAGCCGCATCGCTGATGCCATTTTAGACCGCATTGTCCACAACTCATACGATATTATGATTGAGGGCGATGTTTCTATGCGGGAGCGCATGGGGCTTGCCAAGTAGCGGCTAAAGCCGCACAGCGCCTTCGGCGCAAGGTTTATCGCATTGGTTTTCCAAGGAGAGTGGTGCTTATGATTATGCGCAAAAGAAAAGAGCGATACCCAGCGGTATCACTCTCCTTGCCAAACCTCACCGGGCGCTCTGGTCGCTCCTCAGCGTTGCCATATCCTCCCTGTGAGTAAAAGCAATTTAAGTTTACCACTATTTTTAAACCGCGTCAATATTGCAAACTGCACTATCACCCGCGCCGACTGCACTATTTTTGCGCGGACACCGCACTAAAATCCCGCGACGCCCGCACTGATTCTCCGTCTCGACTGCACTCGCGGGACGATATATTCAATATCGTCTTTGAATTTCTCTGCGTGTTTCATATCTCTGTAAGGCAAATCGTTAAGAATTGCCTCATATTCTTGGCTTGCTTCGGCATGAGCAACGCGCCAATCGTTATACTCAGCGTCAATCTTTCGCAAATTCCGTATGCTTTCTTCTTGCAATTCAGTAAAAAAAGCATCCACTTGTTCTGTAAAATAACCGTCTTTCATAGTAAAGTCCTTGCAAAAATGTTTTCACATTATCCGATCAAATCCTTCAAGAACACCATTGACTTTTTCCCCAAACCTGTGTAATAATGTATCCATTGCATTACCCTCCTGAATTTGTAGTGTTTTGGACTTTGTAACATTATTCTACACTATTCCGCTGGGTAATGCATCTTT
>JAISRF010000180.1 GCA_031273775.1 Oscillospiraceae bacterium | reverse complement strand
TCCGGTGTCTGCTGTATCCTTGAGCTTGATGAGATCACTTGTGTTTAGGGATACGCTTTTCCTGACCGCGTTATCGAGTTTATACGGAACATAGTGCGCTTCTCCCGCCGCGTCAGAGCCGGCGGGGTCAGGTATGGACAAAGGAGGCGGCGTTGGCGAAATGGTTTCGGCGGACACAAGCACTCCCGCGCTGAACACCGCCAGCAAGAGCGCAAGCGCCAGCACCGTGGCAAGAACCCATTTCCCGGGGCATTGGAGCATTGATTTTGACATGATTTTTCCCTTCTCTATAAAAAATATGAATTCAATGAAAAGCAAAACCGGGCTTATCCCACAATCCCACTTTTCGTGATTCCTTGGATAAAAAACCGTTGCAGCACCACATATAACAGCACCAGCGGTAAAATCATCAGCAGCATTCCCGCATTGGTGGCCGCGCTGATTTGCATAGATTCCACGTTCACAATGGAGCTGACCACAAACATGATGTTCCGGGGAAGCAGATCCCACTTGTTGATGAACAGACTGGGGTAATAAGAATCGGTCCACTGCCAGCAAAACGAGAACAGAAACACGGTGATCAGCACCGGGAGTGCGTTGGGCAGCATGACTGTCCAGAAGGTTTTGATCGCCCCCGCGCCGTCCACCTCGGACGCCTCGTCGAGTTCCTTTGGCAGGTCGCGGAAGGTTTGCATGGACAAATAAATGTACAATCCGTTTTTCAGTCCAAATCCGGTCACCGACAAAAGCGCAAAGGGAACCACCGTGTCGATTAGATTCAGCGGGTGCCCCAAAATGAGGTTGAACAGACCGAAAAAGTCAAAATAGCGGAATTGCAGGAACATCGCCGTCATAGTGGTTTGAACCGGGATCATCAACACGATCAGCACCAGCGCGTAGAGCGCACTTCTCCCCAAAAACCGAAACCGCGCAAGTCCGTAGCCCGTCATTGCCGCCGAAAACACCTGAAGCAGAGAAACCAAAAGGGACAGCAGCAGCGAGTTGGTGAACGCGGCGGGAAATTTCATCGCCGTCATCGCCGAGGTGAAATTGACCAAGGAATAATGCTTGGGAATCAGCTGAACCGCATAATCGTTGATGTCCTCCACCCCGCGCAGGGATCCGAAAATCTTGATGATAAACGGATAGAGGATGATGTAAGACAGGCAGATAACAATCAGATAGACCACAACCCGAAACCCGATTTTGCTGATTTTCGCGCGAGCCGCCGCCGAAATCGGCATCATCAAATCACCCTCCTTCTTTTAATCCCTCCGGGCTTAATTGCCCGGTGCCCTTTGGGGCGAAACGTTTGCGAGTTTACGAACCGAGCCAAGCCCCGCCGCTTGAAATCTGAAACCGTTTTATTTGTTTTCATAAAAGATGAACTTGTTAACCACGAACAGCAAAACCGCCACAAACACGCCCATGACCGCGAAATTGATAAAAGACATCGCCGAGGAAAGGCTGTATTCCCCGCTGCCGAACCGCGAAGATATTTTTTGCATCACTTCATTGGTCGGGTTGATGAAATAATCCACCACCGTCCAAACCACGTTGACCATAATGAGTGGGCTGACCAGCGGCAGGGTGATTTTCCAAAACTGCTCCCACCGCCCGCAGCCTTCCACCATCGCCGCCTCATAAATGGAGGGGGAAATGGATTGCAGTCCCGCGAAAAAGATGATGATCTGAATCCCGGAATGGGTGATAATGTGATAAATGCCATTAACCGCCTCAAAAATCACATTCGTCATGGAGGGGCTGATTTTGATGGCGCTGAGCAAGCTTTCGATGTAGGAAAATAAATCCAAATCCTCCGCCCCGGTGAGCATGGACACGCTTTGGGAGGTGGTGTCCATCGCCGCTTGGGTCATGCTGTCCCGAAGCTCAAGGGTCGCGATGACGCCGATGGTGGTGATGACCGGGAGGAAGAAAATGGCGCGGAACAGCGTTTTCCCGGGCATCGGGTTGTTGAGAAGCACCGCGATGAACAGCGAATAAATCAAAATGATGATCAAGTCCTTGGCCAGCCCGCTGATGGAGCCGACAATCGCCCGGACAAATTCCGGGTCAACAAACAAGGCGTAATGATAATATTCCAGACCCTTGTATTCCAGCGAATAGCCGTTCATGTCGGTGATCACTTCATTGAAGCTGAACCCGAAGGATTTTGCGAAAGCGGTCGCGAACAGCAAAACAAAGCCGAGGATGAACGGCGCGCAGAAAAAATAGCCCATCAGATTGCGCCGTCCGCGATAGTTCAGCAACTTCCGGCTTCCCTTGCTTTTCATGAAACTCCCCCTTTAACACACCATTATTACTCAATCCGCCCGCTCCAGAATCAAATAATCCCGCGGGCTGACGGTTTTGCCTTCAAAGTCCAGCGGCTCGTCTTGGTAATTCACAACGCACCGCACGCCGTTTTCGTAAGAAACAACCCTGAGCCCGTTTTTCAGCTCGACGTGCGCGGTCATCCGCGTTTGACGGATCAGCTTCAAAACGGCTTCCATCTCCGCGGCTGCCTTGACCACGTTTTCCTTTTCAAGGTCAAAATCCGAGGCGAACAAATAAGAATAAGCGGTGCCCTTTGTGGAAACGACGGTGGCCTTATTCAGCAGATATTGCAAAGAAGCCCCGTTTTCCACCGATTCCAATAACATCTGCCGCATGTTGCCCGACTGGTTCATCGGACGGCCCGTGTATTCCGCGTATCCGTGCAAGACCATTGCCAGAAACGGCACCGACTGGATTTCCATGTTGTAATTGCTCGAGGTCAGCGGAATATCGGTCACGCCGTAAACAAAAGGAAGCAAATAAGCGTTTCCGTAATCGGTCATCAGACGATATCCCCGATTCTTCAGCGCGGTCATCATTTTTTCCGCCGATTTTTGTGCGTCGTCCCGGGTCAGCTCGTTCTTTCCGCGGTAAAAATTTGAATTCAGCGCGCTGTCAAACCCGGAAATAAACAAGTCTTTCGCGTCATATTTTTCGTAAGCGTTCATGAATTTTTCGGCCAGCGGCTCGTAGCGGTCGGAACTGACCGCGTAACTGAAGGAGTCCTCGTCTTTGTCCAGGGTCGCCGCGTTGTATTCATAAACTTTCGCGAGAGTGTTGTCCAGATACCGCGCCGCGTCGGAGGAGGCGGAAAAGCCGTCAAACCACCGGTCGGCGGACACGGCGGAAAAATTAACCTCCGGAAACACCGCGTTTCCTCCGTCCGAAACGGCGCGGAGCATTGCGGTAAAGTCCTTTTTGCTCCCGAGCTTGCCGATCAATTTTATTTTGGCGGGCGCGGAATTTTTCATCCCGCCGTTGAACCATCCCGTGTAACGCAAAATCACGTTGTCCACGCCGGCGTCCCGAAGCTCTTTCGTCATTTTGGACGCTTCACTGTAATCGGTTAGGGCGCGGGCCGCAGTGTAAGGAATCCCCACAAGACTGGTTTCCACCGGAATCGCGCCGTAGGCCTTCACCACCAGCGGGGCGGCGTTCTTTCCGTCAAGCGGTTCCCGATCCCCAAAGAGGATTTCCCGGTAACACCGGGCCATTCCGCTGTAATCGGCGTCTTCGTTTTCAAGGAAGAAATATCGAACCGAATAATCGCTTTCGCTTTGCTTTTTGGTGAACACATACATTCCCTTTTGCGAGCGGTCGCCCATTCTCAGGAATTCACCCGCCATCACCCGAAAATTGCAAAAGGCGAACAGGTAATCGCTTTGGCCGTCGTTCCCGGCGGTGATTGAACCCATCGCGGCATTTTCCTCTACCACGCCGAGCACCGCGCTTTGGCCGCTTTTGATCCCGAAAATCGGGAGAGCTGCCCGCTCGGTGTAACCGCCGAATTTTTCTTGGCTGAGCGCGTAATCGGTGCCGTAAATCATTTGTGAGTAAACGTCGTTGGTGCTTTTTCCCAACCCGATCAACGCGCCCGATCCGTCGGGCACGAACAGATACCCGTCACTGCCTTGCTTTTGCGCACCGAACTGCTTTAAAAAGCTGATTTCCCGAAGATGATAAACCGAGCGGTCATACTGCACCGATTCCGTGGGAATCCGCACCGACAGACTGCGGTCGTCGAGAGTATATTCCAGCGCCAATTCAAACCGCGGCCGCTGATCCACCGTTTCCTTGTACCCCACCTGCTCATAAGCCTTTTGAATGGCGGAGGCAGTCATTCCCGCTTCGGAAAAATAAGCCGAAAGGGTGTTGCGAATCCGAACCGAACCGGCGTTGCAATCGTACAAATCCATTTTTTCCAGTGCGGGATAGGTTTCCAGAACCCGAGCGCCGCCCTCCACTTTGACGACCTCGTCGTAGCGGTAAAGCTTGTAATACTGCAAAGCGTAAGCGCGTTTTGTGTCGTCGAGCTTTTGCAGATAGCCTTCAAATTCTGTCCGCTCCATCACCTGCGGCACAATCAGCGACTCGCTTCCGATTACGTAACCGATGCGGACGCCGTTTTCAATTTCCACGACGGTAAACTGTTTTTTCAAAACGCTTTCGGTGTAGCTGTCCATGGTCGCATTGTTGTTTTGAATGTCGGTGTAGGAAACCGTGAGCTGCGAGGCGAGATTCTTCTTTTGGGTGGTGTTGAGCGAATCCAAAACCTCTTTCGGCGGGTTGGTGGACCAAACCGCGCCCGACCGCTTTTGCGTCAGGGACATCACGGCCGTTTCCGGGTCAACCCGCAGCAGCAGCGCGTCGTTTTCAAACGCGTAAGCGTCCGCCTTTCGCACCGCGCCTGAACTGTACCGGGGCGCGGCGACGTTTTCCGCGGCGTTCGCTTCCTCCACCAAGGCAGGAGCCGCCGTCAGCAAAAACGGCAAGACAAGCCATAAACAAAAGCTTTTATTGAACCCTCGAAGCAAATCCGACACCCCTTTCCCAATTGACTTGCCTTATGATCGAAACAGCAATTCCTTGTAAACTAACCCGATAAACCCGAACATCCGCTGAACTACGGTTAAAACCAGCAGGATTAAAAACACGATGACCGCCATCCCCAAAAGGCTCAAAACCGAAGCGGCTACGTTTTTGCTCAAAGAATAGTTGTGGGTCACCATCGCGCCGAAGAAAATCAGCAGAACCGCCGCGAAATAGCCGAGATTGGTCAAGAACCCGATATACATAGACTCGGCGCCGGTCAGAAAATGGGACAGTCCGGTGGCAATCAGCATGGTCAGGAAAATGGGAACCAGCGCGTAGCAAGTGGAAATGTAAATATCCTTGATTGAGCCTTCCCCATCCATCAGCGTGGTAATACACCAGTTGGCGGCCACCCAAAGCAAAACCGGCGCGGCCAACCCGAAAACGGTGTGCAAAAACGAAGCCGACTGCTCCCCCGCGCCGTTGCCCGCGGTGTAAAGATACCCGCTAAAAAAAGTTCGGCACACCAGCGACAGCACCGTGAGCAGGAGCAGGACGGTGGCGCTTTGCACACTGCCGCGTTTTTCGTGTTTCAAACACCAAAATCCGTCCATCGGGTGGAAAATCGCGTGATAGCCGTAAAGGAGCCGTGATGACATTTTCCCGCGGATTTCGGGGTTTTGTTCGGCTTGGACGTTGTGCTTTTTCACCGCGTTCAGCGCCTTAAACAGGAGCGCAAGGCACACAAGGGCTCCGGCCAGCAGAAAAATAAAATATTTGTTCAAAAGAATCTGACGTTTACTGCCGTAGGACACGGAATAAGCGTTTTTGTCCTCCGCCAACTTGAAATAAGCCATTGCCTCGTCAAATTTTCCGTCCTGCTGATAAGCCTTCCCGATCCCGATGTAGGCCATATCCATGTTGGCGTTGAGCGACAGTACCCGTTTCCAAGTTTCAACCGATTCCTCGAACTGATAATTGTCATATTGCGTGAGTGCGCTTTGAAGCAATTCGCCGTATTCAGTAGGCTTGTAAACAATGATCTTGCCGGTCGCCGCATCTAACACTAACAGCCGACCGTTTTGATAAAAAATGGCGGTGGGCTGGGCGGCGTTGGTTTTTTGCGTTCCGGTCACCGAAAACGCATACAGCATTTCCCCGTCGGCGGAATAGGTGAAATATTTTCCGCGGTTCGCGTCGAGCAGGGTGTACATCCCGGCGGGGCCGACCGCGGCGTCAACAATCACCGACGGCCCGCTGTAAGCGCCGCCCTTGTACATCAAATCGCCGCTGATGGAAATGCCGCCCTTGCGTCTTAACACATCGTTCCCGCCCGGATTCAGACGGCGCAAAACCGCGACCCCCGGTGATTCGGAAGGCGACGCGATGTCCGCCACTAAATCGTCAAAATTGATGGCACTGGCTGTCACATATAAAAAGCCGTTTTTGTCAAGGTTGATGTTGTTGTATTCGGTGGGCACGTAATCGGTCATACGCTCGGCTTGGGTTGCGGTCAAAAGCTGTTTCCAAAAATAATCCACCGCGTTGTAGGAAACCCGCTGAACCCCCACGAAGCCCTGAAACACACCCTCGGGCGACAGCTGAATGATTCCCATGCTCACCGACTGCGCCACCACATATAGCCGACCCGCCGCGTCCACCGCGAGGGCGGTAGGGCTGTATATGAACTGGGCGTCGTTCACCGTCAGCACGTCAATTTCCGGCGCTTTCAGCTCGCGACGAAACCCACCGGTTTTGTCAAACACCACAACGCGGGAATTCAGCGTGTCGGCCACATAAATGTCGCCTTCAGCGGTCACATATAACCCGCGCGGTTCGTTGAAAGTGTTAACAACGCCGTCAACGGTAAATTCGCTGAGGATAAACCGGGTTTGAAAGGTCTGATCCAGTGCGACAATCCGGTTGTTTCCGGTGTCGGCGATATAAACATTCCCCTCTTGATCCACAAACAAATCCTGCGGGTTCAAAAACGCGTTTGCTCCGGTGTCCGCGCCGTAATAAACGCGGTCGTAAGTGTAAGCGTCCGGTGTGAATTCAACGTTTTGGCCGCGGTTGGTGTAAATGTAGGTTTTTCCGGAGGAATCGGCCGAAACCGCCAGCCCGCCGAAGCCCGCAAGGATCAGCGCCGCCACCAGCCCGATCACGCGGCGTTTCCATTTGCCCTGAGCGTCCGTCCTGACGGCGGCTTTTTCGCCCCAGCGCGGATTTTGTTTTATCAATTTTCTCAGCCCCACTCATTAGACTTCTCGCAAAACTCACGAAGTGAAATTTGCAATGCAAGCGGTATAACCGCTTGCACGGGCAAAACATAGGGTTTCGCAAGAAGCCTATTCCTTCATTCCGGAGGACGCCATAGTTTCCACAATGTTGCTTTGGGTGATCACAAAAATCAGAATCGGCGGGATCATCATCAGCACCGACGCGGCGGCCCCCGCTCCCGCACGGGCCAGCCCGCCCGAAACGATCTGAGAAATCGCGTAGTTCAAGGTTTTGAGATTCTCGTTATATATGTAAGCGTTGCCGCCCATGCTCCAAAAGCCGTTGAAGGAGAAGATGATCAGCGTCAGCCACGCCGGTTTCACAATCGGCATTACAATCCGCCAGAAAATCCGCCATTCCGCCGCGCCGTCAATCCGCGCGGACTCCAGAATGCTGTCCGGAACGTTGGATTCCATGAACTGTTTCATCAGGTACAAACCCAGCGAACCGCCGAAGCCCGGGATCAAAATGGCCAGATAGCTGTCGATCCATCCCAGCTTGGACAGGATTAAATAGTTGGCCAGTCCGGTCGCCACACTTGTGAACATCAGCGACATGACAATCATGTGAAAAATCACTTTTGAGCCGATGAACCGGTGCTTCGCCAGCGGATAGGCGCAAAGGGAGGAAATGACGACGTGCCCGGCGGTGCCGATAACCGAAATGCAAACCGTGTTGAACAAATACCGCGTAAAGGGGACGTAGGATTCGCCCAGCGCTCCGAACAGACTCGAAAAATTATCCCCGGTAGGGTTTTGCACGAAAAACCGGGGCGGAAAAATCCACATTTCATTGAGCGGCTTGAACGCGCTGCTGACGGCGTAAACCATCGGCAGAACCATGATCACGCCCAACAGCATTAAGAACGAATAAATCAGCATGTTTCCGCCCAAGGATCGGTTGAATAAACGACGGCCTCTCGCTCGCACGCGCCAGCGCTCCTTTCCTGTGAGTTTTTATTACCACCGAATTCTAACGCCCGATTTTGGACAGCTGCTTTTTTACCGCGTGGTTGCTCAGCATCATGATGGCGAATAAAAAGGTCGCGATAGCCGAAGCGTAGCCCATTTCAAACCGGATTCCGCCGTAATCCTCCAAATGGTGCATGATGGTATGCGCCGCGTACCCCGTGCTGGGAAAGCCGACCAGCGCCGACACCACGCCGCCGATCCCGAACGCGCCGGTAATGCTCATCACCGCGCCGAACATCAATTGCTCCTTCATCAGCGGCAGGGTCACGAACCACAGCTCCTGCCAGCGGTTGCGGATTCCGTCAATGGCGGCCGCCTCGTAATATTGCCTGTCGATTCCCTGCAGGCCCGCGATAAACGAGAGAAAGCCCGCGCCCAAGGAAAGCCACAGGGAAACCCCCATCACCAGCGGCATGATATATTTTGGATTGTTGGTGAATTGAATGGAAGTTTTGATCACGCCCATATTCAAAAGCAAGCCGTTGAGGTAACCGTGGGAATCGCCGGAAAACATCACGCCCCAAATCATAAAAACGTTGCCGGAAATGGAGGGCGCGTAAAAAATCAGGGTGGTGAACGCGCGGAGTTTCGGGTTCAATTCGTTGATCAGCCACGCAACGGTCAAACTGAGCAGATAACCCGCCGGCCCGGTCACCAGCGCCAGATAGAAGGTGTTTTTGATGGCGATCAAAAAGATTTCGTCCTGCGTGAACAGCTTGATATAATTTTGAAAACCAACAAAACGCGGCATTTGCAGTACGTTGAAATAAGTAAATGACAGCAAAAACGAAACGAGCACGGGTAACATTGTAAACACAACGAAAATGCTCAAATACGGTAGCATAAAGAAGTAGGATGCCCGATCTCCCCACAGCCGCTTTAAAACCGGACGGCGCAATGCAACCGCAGGGTCTTTCTTTCTGTTCAGCATAAGGTCAGCCCTCCCCTCGTTTGACTTACGACAGCCCGAACTCCGCCCGTTTTTCGGCGATCTCCTGATCAATCAGCTTGGTGTAATACCGCATTTGCTCCGAGGAATTCATTTTGTTGTTGACCACAAGGCTGAACGCGAACCCGAAATAACGGCCAGTCATGTAGCCGCCCGGAACCTCCGGCACGCCGCGGACAAAGGCGCGCTGCGCGGTGATACTGCGCAAATCCGACGCCCGCCACGGCAATTGCGCGAACGCTTCGAGATTGGCGGAGGAATAACGCGCCGACGGGCCCAAAATACTTTCAATCTCCCGCGCGAACCGCGTCTGCGTTTCGGCCTCGCTCCACCATGTCATGAATTCCCACGCCGTTTCGGGGTCTTTGCAACTGTGCATCATCATTGAACACGCGCCGCCGCCGGTGACCGAGCGGTCTATTGTCCCGTCCGGCTTTTGGGTCCCCGGCACCGGAAAAAACGACCATCTGCCCTGAATTTCCGGCGCGAAAATGCTGATCATGTTATAGGTTGAAAAGTCGGTGATGGCGATGGGCATTTCCCCCGTCCGAAACCGGTTCGGGAAATTGTAAATCAGCGGCAGGCCGTATTCCGAATAAAGGTCGGTGAAATAACGGAACTGCTCCAATGCGCCGACCTCGTCAAAATTTACCCTGCGCCCGCCGTCCCGGTACAACTCAATACCATTTTGATAAAGCAGCATTAAAAATCCGCCCATATCTGACGGCAAGCCGACATCCATGTTTTTTTTCTTAAGTTCCGGCACCATCAGAAAGAAATCTTCCCACGTTTCGGGCGGTTTCATACCCAGCTCGCTTAAAATGTCCATCCGGCAAAACATCATCGGGAAGGAAAAAGAATCGGGCAGCGCGTAGGTCTTGCCCTCCAATTGATAAGGGATCAGCGTGGCGGGGTCAAACCGCTTTATGATTCGATCGTAACCCGGCAAATCGGTGATTTCGCGCACCGCGCCGCGAACCGCCAGATTCATCGGAGTGCCGGAGGCCTCCTGCAGCACCACGTCCGGGCCAAATCCCGACAGCGTCGCGGGCAAAAGCGTCCCGCCCACCACCATCTGCAGCTGCACGTTGATTCCGTGCTGCGAAACGAAGGAATCGTTGATCATCCGGCGCACAATCTGGGCTTGATCCCGGCCGCTGATCGCGCCGCTGCCCACCCACACCTTCACCGAACGCCCGAAAGTCCCCTCGCTGTCTAGGGTGTAATAATCGATGACGAAGCTGTAAAAAAACTGCAAAACCCCATTCCAAAGCTCTTTTGAAAATCCGTTTTGCGCCTTGGGCAATTCCTGACCGACCGGTGCCAGCATGATCCAGTCCAGCGACAGCGGCTGTTTCTGCGCTTCCAAAACCCACGCCGCGAGGCCCCCCAGATTCACCTTGAAGCCGTCCAACCGTGCGGGCAATTCCTTGGGGTCGGCGGTCATGTGCCGCAAATCCAGCAAAACGTTGTCCATGATCGCGGTTTGCTGGCCTTTTCCGCCGACCGAAGCCACCATCTCATCGTAAATCTTCTGAAGCGCCTGCAATTGCGCGCGCATATCCGCAAGCACGTCGGGAATCAGCACGTCAAAATGATAATCGCGGTAAAGGTCAAGGGTGGTGCCCGTGATCATGACAATTTTTTGGCTGTCCCGGTTCAGCGACGCGATCACGTTGGTAGCTGCGCCCAGCACACTCGCCATATCGCCCAATATGACTTCCAGCGTGATTTCATATTCCCGGCCTTTTTCAAAGTAAAACTCAAACGCGTTCTCCCCGTCTCCAACCGGTGCAACCTGCCATTTTCCGTTATAAACGAACCGGATATTCCGCGCCTCCGAAAACGGGGTCTTTCCGTTAATCAGTAAACGGCGGCTGACGAACATTCCGTCATAAAAAGACTGCTTATAGCGCATGGCAATATGATACAGCCCGGTTTCCTTGGGCTTCACCGTATAAGTAATCCATTGCCCGGGCATGTTCCACTGGTCTGCGCCACCAATGCAGTTCAAGCGGATTTTGGCGGCGGAATAAGGGCTGGTGGCTGTTGAGGTGCGGTCGGACACGGGGTAAATGTTGGAGTCTGATTTGAACGATGGCGCTTCTGCTTCCAGCATCAGCGGCTCTTTGGCGGGAAGATAGCCCGCTTTGTCATAACCGGCCTTTATTTCTTTGTAAGAGGGCAAAACGTCCGGCGCGCAAAAGGTCAGCGTACGGAGTACATACGGCTCCCGCACCGATTCAACACGCAGCGTATGGTTGCCCTGATCCAAGTAAAACAGACAGTCATCCGTATTCAGGCCGGTGCGATCCCGCAGGACAGTGTCCGTCCACCGTTTTTCCTCTTCCTGCGCGGGCGGAGAATCGTTCCCTTTCGCGTCGGTTTGAATGCCCGACAGGCTTTTCCAGGTGCGCGGGAACGCAAAGACCGACGCTTCCTGAAACGGCATTTTGCCGTCTAAATATACGGCGCGTTCAATGGACGACTGCTTGCCTTGAACCGCCGCTCCGTTGACGGTCAACAGGTACAGCCCAGCTTTGGGAACGGTGAAATCAAATTCCACACTGCCCTCTTCCGGTGTAAAAAGAGCCGCCTCACCCATGTAGTCTTCTTTATGTACGTCGCCGGCGCTTCTACTGTAATCCGCCGCTTGAATGAGGATTGGCTCCACCTCGGCGGAAGCGTCCGCGTGTTCGGCGCGGTATTCGCTGTACGGCGGCAAATCCCAAAAGGCGCTCTCCGTATCCGCAGCCGGGGCGACCGCGTTTGAGACAGCCGCTGTTTCTTCGGCCGCGCCGGCATTCGGAAATGCACACAGCAGCAGGGCGGCGGTAATCAGCAAAGAAGCTGCGGTTTTTGTGCGCATTTTCATAGACGGCATCACCCCTTTTTACAAGAATTGAAAGTTGAAATTTGAAAATAATGCGGCGAATTTTATTCTTCTAACCCGAGCTGCGGAATCAGCACCACCTTGACCGTGCCGCCAGCCTGCCTCCCGTTTAGGGTGAAATCCGCCAGAAGTTCCAGCTTGGTGCCCATATCCGGTGGGGGGAGAACGGAAAACCGCATGGTATACCGGTTGCGGTAGGTGGTTCTGAGGAAAAAGCTACATGTGTTTCCCGGCTTAATCTCGGTGCCGTCCGGCGCGTACCATTTCAGGCTGATCCAATTTTGAATCTGGTTTTTGCCGTTGTCGGTCACGATCAGGGTAATCAGCTTTTCCCGCCCCGGAACCACCGCCGGACCGTCATGATAATCCACCGCGACATCAAACTGCAAAAAATGGTACCGCACCGTGGCCGGCGATTCAAT
>JAISRF010000173.1 GCA_031273775.1 Oscillospiraceae bacterium | reverse complement strand
CCAGGATCGTTTGCATGACGCAGTCGGATATTCACAGCCGTCCGCGCCCGCCGCAAAAAAACCGGAGATGAAAAAGGGCGTCACCCTGCGGGTGGTGAACAACCGCCGTTTGTTTGAGGATTGAAAATGACAATGTCGCTTCGCGGCGATTTAACAGGAGAGCAGCTTTGAGCGAATTTAGAGTAGATTCCGGCCAAATCCGTGAAATACTTTCACGCCTTAGGGTAGGGGACAGGGTATGGCTGACCGGAACGGTCTTCACTGCCCGGGACGCCGCGCACCAGCGCATTGAAAGACTTCTGGACACCGGCGGTCAGTTGCCTTTTGCCTTACAAAACGCCATTATTTATTACGCCGGACCCACGCCCACGCCCGAAAATCTGCCGATTGGCAGCTGCGGACCCACCACCTCCGGTCGGATGGATTGGATTGCGCCGCGGTTTTACGATTTAGGCGTCGCCGCAACGGTGGGCAAAGGCGGGCGCTCCGGCGCAGTCACGGATTCTATTAAACGCAACGGCGCGGTTTACCTGTGCGCAGTGGGCGGTGCGGGCGCTTTGTACGCGCGGTGCGTGAAAAAATGTGAGGTTATCGCGTTTGAGGATTTAGGGTGTGAATCGGTCAAACGGCTTGAAGTGGAAGATTTTCCGCTGGTTGTTGGAATTGACAGTGAAGGCGGGACGCTGTTCTCAACTTTCAACCTTCAACTTTGAAAGAGGGTTGTCCGACAGCGCTTGTTTGACCTGTTCGCTGGAAAGGTGCGTATAAATTTCGGTAGTGCCCAGATTTTCATGACCCAAAACGTCCTTTAAAACGCGGATATCCACGTGTCCGTGCTGATACATCAGCGTGGCGGCGGTGTGGCGAAGCTTGTGTACAGAATATCCCGCGCCCATACCGATTGATTTAAGGTATTTTTTAACAATATACTGCACCGTTTTGTTTACAATGCGCTGACGGTGGCGGCTGATAAATAATGCGTCTTTGTCTTTTATGCCGTCTGCCGGGCGCTCCCTTAAGTAAGCGTTAACCGCCTCCATACAGGCCTGATTCAGGTAAACAACGCGTTCTTTATCGCCCTTTCCAACCACCCGAAGTGACCGATCGGGACGGATATCCGAGAGATTTAACCCACACAACTCAGAAAGTCTCAGTCCACAGTTAAGAAACAGCGTCAAAATACAGTAATCTCGCACTTTAAACTGTCCGTCCACACTGTTTAGCAAGTCTACACTTTGCTCCAGTGTTAAATATTTGGGTAGGGCTTTTTTCTTTTTTGGCGAATCCAGTTGCCGCGCGGGGTTATTTTCCAGCAGATTGGTTTTGTCTGTGTGATAAGCGAAAAACGCCCGGATTGCCGTGGATTTTCGCTGACGGGTCGCACCGTTGTTATCACGATCGGTTTTGCAGTAGTCTATAAAGTGGAGGATTTCAGTAATTGTGATATTTTTAACAAATTCCTCATTGAGATCATTAATTGGAATTTCATAAAGTTCAGTTTCAGGCGGGTACAGTCCACGATATATTTTTACATAGCGGAAAAACAGGCACAAGTCGGTGTAGTAGCCGTTCACCGTGCCTGTGGAACGACCTCTGATACTGCTTACATACATTAAAAACCCACTAAACACATCCGACAACTCACGCAGGTTGTATATTGGCTTTACTCTAACACCCATTTTTAAATTTATTCTCCTTTGTTCTCTCCCCCGAGTTGTACAAAATATCAATTTAGTATAACTGGATGCGTCTTATAATAACACACCAATTTCCAAAACGCAACCCCTTCCCGCCGGATATACAAAATTTTTCATCATTTTTGTATCAGCGTGTTCTTTATCAATCCAGCAAGCCGCGAAACCACACATTTTTCACTTCAAAGCTCCGACCGTTCAAATATTCCAGCGCTCCGGCGTCCGATTTAAACATAAACTCTAACTTGTAGGAATACAGCGCCTGATGTTTAAAGCCGCGTTTGCGGTCGGCGGCGTTTACTCCGTATTTTCCGTCGCCCAAAAGCGGATGGCCGATTGACGCCAAGTGCGCCCGGATTTGGTGCGTGCGCCCTGTCAGAAGCTCCACTTCCAGCAACGACAGGTTGTCTCTTTCCTTTAAGACCCGGTAGCGCGTCACGATTTCTTTTTCCTCGCCGTTCAAATTTGACGCCTGTGACCGCAAGCCTGAACGGCGTTCCTGCCGCCCGAATTTGCTAACATAAACCTTGTTTTTGCTTTCCTCTTTGAATAACCTGCCATGAAGCGTGTCGGATTTTTTTTCCGGTTTGCCGTGAACCACGCAAAGGTAAAATTTGTTCACTTCCCGCGCTTTGATTTTCTCGTTCAAAACCCGCAAGGCTTCGGCGGTTTTTGCCGCAATCACCAGCCCGCCCGTATTCCTGTCAATCCGGTTGCACAGCGCCGGAGTGAAGCTCTGTTCATTTCCCGGGTGATATTCGTTCTTTTCGTACAAATACCGCTTAATCCTGCCGATTAACGTATCTCCGAATTCTTCATCATCCGGATGCGCCAGCAAGCCCTGCGGCTTGTCGGCGAGCAAAATGTGCTCGTCCTCATATACAATGTTAAGAGTTTTTCCGGCGCTTAAGAAATCAAGCGCTCCCCTGCCCTGCCCGGGTTGTGAAAAAAATTCATCGTTGATATAACAATCCAGAACATCGCCGATTTTGAGCCTCGCGGAAATTTCGGCGCGTTTGCCGTTTAGTTTGACGCGTTTCAGCCGTATGTACTTGTACAAAAGCGCTAAAGGCAACGCCGGACACAGCTTTTGTAAAAAGCGATCCAAACGTTGCCCCGCATCGTTTTTGTTTATGATTATACTTTTCATATGAATCCCTCCGGAACCTCACAGCAGACGCATTACAGTTCGCGGCGTGATTTCCAGGGCGGCGAATTGCCGCCTTTACGTTAGAAAATCAGCGATTCCCCGTCCATTTCCGGCGGTTGGGGCAGGCCCATAATTTTTAACATGGTTGGTGAAATATCGCAAAGTCGTCCACCCTCACGCAGCTTGGCTCCCGGCATACCCGCTAAAATAAACGGAACCGGATTCGTAGTATGGGCAGTGAACATTTCGCCGTTCGTGTCCAACAGCTTGTCCGCGTTACCGTGATCGGCGGTTATCAGGTTGACCCCGCTCATCTCCAGCGTGGCTTCCACAACGCGCCCCACACATTCGTCCACAACCTCCACAGCTTTCACCGTAGCGGGGATAATTCCCGTATGCCCGACCATGTCGCAGTTGGCAAAATTCAGAATCACCATATCATAGTTCCCGCTTCTAATCCGCTCGCATACGGCATCGCAAACCTCATAAGCGCTCATTTCGGGTTTGAGGTCAAAGGTGGCGACGTTAGGCGTTTTAATGAGAACCCGGTCCTCGCCGTCAAACATGACCTCCTCGCCGCCGTTATAAAAGAAAGTCACGTGTGCGTATTTGGTGGTTTCCGCAATGCGGAGCTGTGTAAGCCCCGCTCGGCTTACACACTCGCCCATGGTCATGGTGAGCGCTTTGGGCGTGAACGCCACACGCACGTTAGGCATGGTCGCATCGTATTCCGTCATACAGACAAAATACAGCGGTTCCACACGCCTCGGCTCAAATCCGTTAAAGCTGCCATCAACAATGGCACGGGTAATCTCACGGGCGCGGTCGGGGCGGAAATTGAAGAAAATGAAGCTGTCGCCGGGGCTTACCTTTACATCCTTGAGACAGACAAAGGGTACCACAAATTCATCCGTGCAGGGCTTACCTTCCGGTGTAAGGGTGTCATAAGAGCGCAAAACCGCCGCGTAAGGGTCATCAAAAAACTCGCCCCTGCCGTTCATCACCGCGTCATAGCAACGCTCTACCCTACCCCACTGCGAATCCCTGTCCATGCCGTAATACCGCCCGGAAACGCTGGCAATCTGTCCAATGCCGATTTTGCCGATTTCTTCCTGTAATTCCCGAATATATCCCGCGCCGCTGGTGGGAGAAACATCCCGTCCGTCCAGCAAGCAGTGAATATAAACTTTTTCCGCCCCTTGCTCCTTGGCTAATTTCAGCAGGGCATACAAATGCGTATTGTGACTGTGCACCCCGCCATCGGACAAGAGGCCCAAAATATGCAGGGCGGAACCGTTTTCCTTACAGTTGCGGGCGGCTTCCAGCAAAATTTCATTCTGAAAAAAATCACCGTCGCTGATAGATTTGCTGATTCGGGTCAATTCCTGATACACCACGCGCCCCGCGCCGATATTGGTATGGCCGACCTCGCTGTTGCCCATCTGTCCTTCCGGCAGCCCCACATCCAGCCCGGAAGCGGAAATCCGCGTGTGAGGACAGGTCACAAACAATGCGTCTAAATTCGGCGTATTCGCTTCGGCAATCGCGTTGCCATACGAGTCGGGATTTATCCCAAAGCCGTCCATGATGGTGAGTACAACCGGTTTTTTCATAATAAAAAGTTATTCTCCTGTTATGTAATTGTAGGTTACCCGGGTTCTTTCATCCTGTTATTTGCTCGCGGCAGTCGCAATCGCGGCGAAATCGGCGGCGACCAGCGATGCCCCGCCAATCAGACCGCCGTCCACGTTCGGCTGTGCCAGCAACTCCGCGGCGTTTTTCGCGTTCATAGAACCGCCGTACTGAATGGTCAGCCTCTGAGCCGCGGCGTTATCGTACAATTCGGCGGTACAGGCGCGGATGATGGCGCAAACATCGTTTGCTTGTTCGGCGGTGGCGGTCAGACCGGTGCCAATCGCCCATACCGGCTCATACGCGACGATGATATTTTTAAGTTGTTCCCCGGTGATGTTTTGCAGCGCCAGCTTGATTTGTTTGCGGACAACTTCGGCGGTGATACCGCTTTCGCGTTCTTCGCGGGTTTCGCCCACACACAGAATGACCTTGAGCCCCGCGGCAAGGGCGGCAGTCAGGCGCGCGTTTACGCTCCGGTCGGTTTCGCCGAAGTACTGCCGCCGCTCGCTGTGCCCTAAAATGACATATTCCACACCCATTCCCGCCAAGGTCACCGGGGAAATTTCGCCGGTGAAAGCGCCGGATTCCTTCCAGTGGCAGTTTTGCGCGGCAACCCCGATTTTACTGCCTTTTACGGCTTCCAGCGCCTCGGATAGGTCAACAAAGGGCACGCCGACAATCACAGTACAATCGGCATTTGCCACCAGCGGTTTAATTTCGCTGATTAACGCCGAAGTTTCGGCAGGGGTTTTATTCATTTTCCAGTTGCCCGCAATCACAGCGGGACGGAGAGCTTTGTTCATGCTTATGATGTCCTTTCTATCGGGCAGGGACAAGCCCCACCACTACATTATTTGTTGTTTAAGGCGGCAATTCCGGGCAGTTCCAGCCCTTCTAAAAACTCCAGCGAAGCGCCGCCGCCGGTGGAAATGTGGGTCATTTTATCGGCAAAGCCCAGCTTTTCCACAGCCGCCGCGCTGTCCCCGCCGCCAATGATGGACACAGAATCAGATTCGGCTATAGCTTTTGCCTCCGCCACAGTGCCGGAGGCGAATTTATCCCATTCGGAAACGCCCATGGGTCCGTTCCACACAACGGTTTTCGCGTCCTTTATGGCATCCGCGAAGAGCTTCTGCGTTTTTGGCCCAATGTCCAGACCCATCCAACCATCGGAGATGGAATCGGAATCTACGACTTTTGTGTTGCAGTCAGGCTTGTATGCGTCGCCTACCTTATTGTCAACCGGAAGCAGAAATTTCACGTCCTTAGCCTTCGCTTTCAAAGTTAATTCACGCGCCAAATCCAGCTTATTCTCCTCGCAGATAGAGGTTCCGATGCCGTAGCCCTGCATTTTCAAAAATGTGTATGCCATGCCTCCGCCGATGATGATCATATCCACTTTTTCCAGTAAATTGTTGATTACGCCGATTTTGTCGGAAACCTTCGCGCCACCCAAAATTGCGACGAAAGGACGTTTGGGATTTTCCAATGCGCCGCCCATAATGCTGATTTCCTTTTGAATGAGGTATCCGCACACGGCAGGCAAATAATCCGCCACACCGGCGGTGGAGGCGTGCGCGCGGTGCGCGGTGCCGAACGCATCGTTCACGTAAATCTCCGCAAGTGACGCCAGCTGCTTCGCGAATCCGGGATCGTTTTTTTCTTCTTCGGCGTGGAAACGTACATTTTCAATCAGAGCCGCTTGGCCGTTTTTCAGGGAAGCCGCTAATTCTTTGGCACTCTCCCCTACTACATCGGAAGCGATTTTTACTTCAATGCCCAAAAGCTCAGAAAGACGCGCCGCCACCGGCGCAAGGGAATATTTCATGTTAAATTCGCCTTTCGGACGTCCCATATGGGAACACAAAATAACCTTTGCACCCTGCCCCAATAAATATTTAATGGTGGGCAGGCTTTCGGTAATGCGTTTGTCATCGGTGATTACGCCGTCATTAATCGGCACATTGAAATCACAGCGGACCAGCACCTTCTTCCCTTTAATTTCGATGTCCTCAATGGTTTTTTTGTTCAATGCGTTCATGTTTTTCACAACCCTTTCACTGTTTTCCAATTTCCGCAAATAAGTATAATCTATTTCCGCTAATCTTTCAAGTAAATTTTAAAGTTGGTATGTATCAAGTAAACGTTGGCAAGTGAAGGAGCACACAAAAAGCGTAAAAATGGCTTAGGGTTTAATTAATTGAAAGTTGAGAATTATTGTTTTTTATTGGCGTTTTACGCCAATAAGTTACTAAATCAGGGTTGAAAAACAGAATCCGGTATGGTATTATAAAGCAAAAAGGAGAATTCGTGTGACGTTTGACGCGTTGCAAGGCGGTGTCAAGGATTGGGGGCCTTGGAGCATCAGGGATATACGCACTTTGGTGTGTTATCTTTTAAACACGCTTGGTCAAGCTATCTCCCACGAGGATTTTGTTGAAATTTTCATCAGAGAAGGCTTGGTGAACTATTTTGAAATCGGCGACGCTCTTTCGGAATTGGTGAAAGGCGGTTCAATTCACTGTGAGGAAATAGACGGCAGGCAAATGTACAGCATTACCGAAACCGGAATCATCGCCTCCAATGAACTTCTTTCTGATTTGCATATATCAGTTCGGGAACGAGCCGCCGCCGCCGCGCTCCGGCTGTTTTCACGTCGGCGGAGCGAAAAGGAGCATGCGGTGGAAATCACTGAAAACGGGAAGGGATTTTTAGTGATTTTGACGGTTCGGGATCTCAACACCGAACTGATGTCCATCCGCGTTCCGGTGGCGGATCTGACACAGGCAAACCTGCTTCGCGATCGCTTTTACGATGACCCCGGCGCGGTTTATACCGGCACACTCGCACTCCTCACCGGCGATTTGAGCCTACTGACCGAATATTTGAACAACAAGTAGGGGGTGCCAATCAACTTTCAACTTCCGGACAGTAATTCCCTCAACCCCAGAAAAATCAAAAGCAATGCGAACGCCGTCCGCAGGAAGCTCCCGCCCAAAACGCCGGACACCCAAAAGCCCGCGCCCGCTCCGATTACCCCGAGCAATATGGCCGGCCACACCGTTTTCCATTTTATTAAGCCTTCTTTGGCGTGCAGGCAGACGGCAACCGCGGCGGTGGGCAGGAAAAACAAAAGATTAATTCCTTGTGCTTCTAATTGTCCGGTTTGGGCGAACAGCGTCAAATAAATCATCAAAACGCCGCCCCCGCCCAAGCCCAGCGCGCCCGCCGCTCCGGCAAACAATCCCGCGGTCGAGGCGATGATAAAATTCATTTCCAAAGTAGCCGCACCCCCGCCCACAGCATGAATACGCCAAAAATCCGGCGCAAAAGCTTCGCGGGAAGCCTGTGAAGCAGTTTCGCGCCAAGGAAGGCGCCCAAAATTCCAGCGGGCATGTAGCTCCAGGTCGAAGTTAAAGTAACCCGCCCCGTGAGCAGATAAAGCGCCGCGCTGACGGCGGATATGGGCAGAATCACAACGATGGAATTGGCATGGGCTTTACGCTGGTCAAGCCCGATCTTTTTCAGAATCGGTACGGCAAGCATACCACCTCCCGCGCCCAAAAGCCCGTTGATAATGCCCACCGCCAGCCCGGAAACGGCGGTAAATGTTTTGCTTTTCACCAGTTTTATCCAAAAGGCACGGTAAAATAAGTCGCCGGCCTGCTTGTCTTTTTTTGTCATATTCACACCCGCGCACATAATCGTTATATTGTGTGCAGGTATTGGCTTTTTATGAATGTTACCATTGAGGAAAACAAATTCCTTGACAATTTTCGCTTAAAGTGTGATGCGTGTTTTGAAAAAATCGGTTTCAATTCTGTGCGGTCTGTCGGCGGCAGTCGTTCTTCTTTTGCTTTCATTTTATTCTCTTGGCGTTATCGGTGGGGAAAATGTCCGGTATGTGAAACAATTTGCGTTTACGAACGAAGGCTTCACTTACTCCGGAATGCTTGCCGGAGGTAAATT
>JAISRF010000164.1 GCA_031273775.1 Oscillospiraceae bacterium | reverse complement strand
ATCCTGTGCCAGTTGCTCCTGCAATTTCTGAATGGCGTACGCCTCCGCGTCGGCTTTCGCCTTGACCGCTTCCGCTTCCGCTTTCGCTTGTTCCAGCTTCTGCTGAGCCTCAATCTTTATGCGATTTAAATCTTGCTCTGCCTTTAAGGCGTCCTGCTGAGCGGTCTGCTTTGCTTCAATTGCTTTGTTGAATTCCGCAGAAAATTCCAGATTCACAATGTTAAATATATCAATCACAAGGCCGTATTGACTGATTTTTTCCGAAAGCGTATCCTTGACCTGCGCGCTGACCTCCTGACGCCGCGTAATGATTTCCTCGGCGGAAAACTTTGAAACCACCGCTTTCATGCTTTCCTGAATGGCAGGGGCAATCAGCACGGATTCGTAACCTATGCCTACTGTTTTGTAGAGCGATGCGCTGTTCGCAACCTCTACGCGGTAGTTAACCGCCACCTTAGAGGTGATGGTCTGCAAATCTTTGCTGGCGGCGGAACAGTCCGATTCCAAAATTTTGGTGCGGTTATCCACCAGAACAAATTGCGTGACAAAGGGCGCTTTAAACCGCAAGCCCGCCTGTACCGTATTGTCCGACGCAGCGCCGTATGTGATCTTGACTCCCGTGAATCCGGCGGGTACGCTTGCAAAGCAGTTGGCCGCAATGATGATGAGCACTAAAGCTACTGCCCCAAAGATCACCCACCGAAGCACTTTTTTAGGGTCAGCGCCGTTTACGTTGATTGTTCTTACCGCCATTTGAAATCTACTCCTTCATTCTTGTTGATTTATTAACCCGGCGACCGAGGATGGTCGCACCTACTCTATATTTTGGATTTGTTCGCGGATTTTTTCGATTTCCGCCTTTATGTCTATCACCAAGCCGGAGATTTCCAAATTTTGGATTTTTGAGCCAATTGTGTTGGTCTCGCGGTTGAACTCCTGCACCAAAAAGTCCAGCTTGCGGCCTACCGCACCGCCGGAAAAAAGAATGGCGCCCATCTGTGCGATGTGACTTCGAAGCCGCACGGTTTCTTCCGCAACGGCGGTCTTGTCCGCCATAATGGCCGTTTCCGTAATCAGGCGTTGCTCGTCCACCTTTACGTCGCCCAATAAATCACGCAAACGCTGTTCAAGTTTTTCACGGTATTCCAGCGCCAACTGCGGGGAACGCGCTTCAATTACCTCCACCTTTTCCAAAATAGCGTCACACCGGGAAAGAATGTCCGCCTTTAATTTTTCACCCTCAAACTCCCGCATATCAAGGAATTTTTCCAAAGCCAGCCTGACCGCTCCGGACACCGCCGGCCACACCTTCTCTTCATCCGCGGGCTTTCGGCTGACAGTGAAAACATCGGGGAAACGGGAAAGAATCTCCGCCGAGATTTCACCGCTGAGTCCAAACTCTCCGGACAAACCGCCAATAGCGTCCAGATATTCGCGAGCAAGGGAGCGGTTGACCGTCACGGCGGGACAAAGCAACTCGCCGGTTTCCTCTACCGACACGAAAACATCGGTTTTTCCACGGGAAACGCAGAGGGAAATCAGCGACTTTAACCTGTCTTCAAGGAACCCGAATGTGCGCGGGGTGCGGAACGCAAGCTCCAAATAGCGATGATTGACGGATTTGATTTCAACCGTCGCTTTATAGCCATCCGTCTCCGTCTCCGCCCGGCCAAACCCGGTCATACTTCTGATTATGTTCATCAACTCAATTTACATGTTAAATTCAATCGCTCGCCCGGTTTCATATGAAGTCCGCGCAGCTTCCATCACCCGCAACACCCGCAAAACCTCCGCGTTGTCCACAATCGGCTTACTTTTCCCCCGGAGTGCGCTTATAAGGGTCTGATAAAACGCGCCTTCGTCGCCACGGATGGCGGGTAGGGGAACTTCGTCAACGGTCAGCTTGTTGCGCGGAGCCATAGTTTTGGTGGGACCGGCGGTTGTGTAGACAATTTCCGGTTCAAAGTAAACCTCGGTGTCTTTTACGGTAACCACCTTGCCGACACAGTTCCATCCGTCAACTTGCGCCGCACCCAAATTGCCACAGACCAGCCAGCGGGGCTGGGGAATAAAATTTTTCGTACCCACGCTGACGACGGCGTTCAACCCGCTTTCGAAAGTCAGAGTCAGGTCGAAGCATTCGTCACTGCCATCGGGGAGGGTCTGCATGGTACAGTACACCCGCGCGATTTTCCCGGGGATTACAAGCAAAAGCTGGTCTAACAGGTGAACGCCCCAGTCAAGCAGCATACCGCCACCCTGCCGTTTAACCTTACGCCACCCGGGCGGGATGCCGTTTGAACCATGGACACAGGAATGTACGGAAAACACCTCGCCAAGCCTGCCTCCGGCGAGCACTTCTTTAATAATCAAGTAATCGCTGTCAAACCGGCGGTTTTGGTGCACGGTCAAAATCCGACCGGTTTCTTCGGCAATTTCAATCAACTTCTCAAATTCGCCGGCGGTAATGGTGGCGGGCTTCTCCAGCATCACATTTTTGCCCGCGCGCATGGCTGCCTCGGCAATAGCGGGGTGAAAATCATTGGGTGTGGCCACCACCACAAAGCTGATGTCAGGGTCTGCCAGCAACTCCTCTTGCGAAGAATAGGCCGAAAAACCGCGCTCTTTCGCCAAATTCATCCGCTCCGGATCCGTGTCGAACACGCCCTTTAATTCCAGACCGTCGGCAAGCGCCATTAAGTGGGTTCCATGGTGGAATCCCATCCCACCGAACCCGATAATACCTGCCTTTATCTGCTGTAAATCCGTCATAACAACCTCCATCACGCCCACCACATCGCGCCTTTGTCTTCAAAAGTGATGACTTGCTTCAAAAACTCAATCGCTTTGGAAAGTCCCTCGTTTACGCTCATCAGGCTGTCCTCATGTTCTATGGATATAGCGTAATCGTAGCCGACCATACGCAGATTGCTAATCACATCTTTCCAGAAAGCGTAATCATTGCCGTAGCCCACGGAGCGGAACACCCACGAACGGTTGATTTCGTCGCCGTAATGCCCGGTATCCAGTACGCCGTTCCTGGCAATATTGATTTTGTCAATCTTGGTGTCCTTGGCGTGGAAATGGAAGATGGCATCGCCAAGCGCGCGGATAACAGTGGGAATATCCATGCCTTGCCACACCAAATGCGACGGATCAAGATTCGCGCCGATTTCCTCGCCGACCGCCTCACGAAGCTTGAGTAGTGTCATGGTGTTGTACACACAGAATCCTGGGTGCAACTCCAGCCCGATTTTATTCACGCCGTGGGATTTGGCAAATTTCACCGCATCCTTCCAGTAGGGGATAAGCACATCATTCCACTGGTAGTTCAGAATGTGTAAAAAGTCGTCCGGCCAGGGGCAGGTTACCCAGTTGGAATATTTCGCGCCCGGGTGGTCACCGGGACAGCCGGAGAAAGTGTTAATTTGGCCAACGCCTAACTTTTCTGCCAGAAGAATACAGTTTTCAAAGTCCTTTTGGAACGCGGCGGCGGTTTCCTTGTTGGGGTGAACGGCATTGCCGTGGCAGGAAAGCGCGGAAATTTCCAGTCCGTTTTTAGTTATGGCGTTTTGAAATTTTTGGAGTTCCGCGTCATGGTTCAACAGAATCTCCGGATCGGCGTGAGCCGTTCCGGGAAAGCCTCCCGTACCGATTTCAACCATTCCGACACCCTGAGATTTCAGATATTCGCAGGCTTCATCCAGCGGCTTCGCGCCGAGCAAAACGGTAAAAACACCAAGTTTCATAAAATCCCCTCCTTTAATTTTAGTTAAGTGTTGAAAGTGTCTTAAAATAGTCTAAACTGACCTTTACATCTTCAAGACTGTCGCCTCGCGGACTGTCGTTTTCCACCACGAAATTTTCAATGCCTAATTGACGCGCCGCTGCCACAATGCCCGCAATATCTACCTCTCCCTGAGCAATGTCCAAAAGCGCGATTTTTCCGTCAGCGCTTTTGCAAAAATTCTTAAGGTGAAGCATTTTCACGATCTCTGTGTGTTCCTTAATATACTGGATAGGGTCAAGCCCGGCGGCTTTTACCCAACAGACATCCAATTCGGCGAGCAGTCCGTGGCAAGCCGCAAACAGGCGGTTCAGCCAATATACACCCTGACTGTCCTTTTGAAACTCGTGGCTGTGATTGTGGTAATAAAGCTCAAAGTCATTTTCATGGAGTTTAGGCAACGCGGCGTTAATTACTCCGGCCACCTCTTTGAATTCGTCCTCGTTTTCAAACTTTGTCCAGGGAATCACAATGTTTTTGTTGTCGATTGTCTTGTTGTACGCAATCACGCCGTCTAAATTGTCACGGATTAAATCAAACCCGACATGACTGCCCGCCGCGACAAGTCCGTTTTGATCCAATAGGGATTTCATTTCGGAAGACGGGATGCCACCGTACCCGGCGAATTCCACCCCTTGATAACCCAGTTTGCCAAGCGCTTCCAAAACGCCGGGAAAATCGGTTTCGGTTTTATCGCGTAATGAATATAATTGAACACTAATCATGAGATAACTCCTTTAAAATGTTTCTAACGGTTTGCTGTTCCGCGGGTCGACAGGAGACCAACTTCTACATTTTTCTCCGCCGATTAACAATCGCACTTACGAAAAGAACACCGGT
>JAISRF010000100.1 GCA_031273775.1 Oscillospiraceae bacterium | reverse complement strand
CTTAATTTTCAACACTCAACTGAAATCAGTGTCCTTTTTTAACCCGCTTCGCATCCGGATTTTTGCGCTTTAAGTCGGAAAATTTGTCCTCGCTGCTTTGTTTGAATTTGCTCATCATGTCCTCAAAAGTCAGAGGTCCAGCGGATTTGCGCGGGCCAAAGCTTCGCTCACCCTGCGGGCGCGGAGAACGGGGTTTTAGTTCCTCGGCGCGCTTAATGCTTAAGGAAATTTTGCCGTCGTCGTTCACGGCGAGCACCTTTACCTTTACGGCTTGCCCTTCCTGAACGTGGTCTTTAATCTCGCTTACGTAAGTCTGAGCAACCTCGGAAATGTGTACCATGCCGGTCTTGCCATCGCCGACATCCACAAAAACTCCGAATTTGGTAATGCCGGTAATCTTGCCCTCAATAATCTGGCCGACCTCTAACGCCATGTGTGTAAAAACCCTTTCTTATTTATATTAGACCTGCCCGGTTCCCGGGGAGGCCATTGATAACTTTCGGTAAAACTTACTGTCCGGAAAAAACTTCTTCGTCGGCATAGACATAATCCAGCTTATCCCGCGCAGCGCGCTCTATAAAATCGGATTCGTCGCCGTTTTGGAGCAGGCTCCGCAAAGCCTCGACCACGCGCTCTTCCTTTTCGTTGGTCTGTTGTTGCCGGCTGTATTCACTTTTGATTCGCGCCAGCTCTACTTGCAACTGCGTAAGCTGAACAATGGAATAGATACAAAAGCAAAGAAGTGCCAACCGTAGCAGGACACTGCGGTGCCGCGCCGGCTTTTTGGATTTTCTGAGTTTGCTCACGGGACATATTCAGTCCATTCGTGCCGCGGTTCCGGTTTTGGCGGAGCCATCGGCAATTTTTTGTTCCTGTGGTGATTATACAACAGTCTAAGCCCACGTTTCAAGCCCTTTTTGAAATTATTTTCAGCTTTTTCACGTTTTTTTTCTAAAAAGGCGGAAAATATGCTCACTTTCTTGGTGATTGGCCGGACAAGACGGCGCGAAGCCAGCCGTTTTATCCGCCGGAAAAACCCAATCACGGTGCCGGACACCTTCATAATCAGTACGCTGATGCTGTTCCGGCAGGCGATAAACCCCAGAAACTCACCCAGCACGGCATAGCCCCTAATCACCCCGCTGCACCGTATCAGAAGCAATCCGAACGTGACCAGCGCCGCAAGCAGCCAATAAATCATGTCCTCGACAAACGCGGAAAGGACTGACGGGCGGAAAGCAAGTCTTAATACACGAAAGAAGTCGTACACCAAACAGAGCGCCGCCCCCGTAAGGAACGCCGCCGCGAAGGAAATGGTCTGAGCCGCGACAGAATTGAACATTACTTAAACAGCCGTCCCAAAATTCCGCCGCGCTTTTCACGGTCATCGGTGTAGCCCAGCGCGAAGATATTGCCCGTTATGTTCAGTTCGCCGGTTTCTACGCTCAGTTTCCCAATGTGAAGGTTGCTACCGCGGACGGTCAGCTCACCCAAATCGGTGTATACCACCACGGTCTGGTCGTCGAAACTGTCAACATCGGAAACACCTGTAATCATCAGGGTTTTCCGATCCTCCATCACCAGATTGTGGGGCAGCTTTATGCTTCTTTTTTCCTCAGTCATATTGTACGCCAACCCTTCGATTTATTCTGCACTTAATACTATGAACGAAGAGTGGGTTTTATGAGTTAAGACCGTTAACTATTCACTGCTGAAAAAGCTTGCTTTTTCGGTATGTATATGATGTATTCTATGAATTCGTCGCTTTCATTTTTTGAGGTTTTGGCACAAATCCCCGCTTCTTTCATGGTGTCCACCGCATGGGTGATGGTGTTGATAAACAACCGTACATCGCCAACCATTGGGGCGCGTCGGCGCGTAGGGGTGATTTTGACCTCCTGTACGGGTTCTGGCTCGGGGGGGGGCTCCGGCGGGGAAAGCAGGCCATCCACGAGCTTTTCCGTTTCGGACACGTTGAGCGTGTTGGCAATGACCTCGTTGAGTAACCGGTCACGCTCGGCGTTGTCATCCACCCGCAGCAGCGCCCGGGCATGGCGTTCCGTTAGCCGCGCGGAGGAGATTCTTTCGCGCTGATCAGGGGTTAATTTTAACAACCTTAATTTATTGGCGATTGCCGACTGTGATTTTCCCAGACGTAAGGAAGCTTCCTGCTGGGTGATTCCCCAATCGTTCAAAAGCCGGGCGTAGCCGTCGGCTTCTTCAAAACAACTTAAGTCCTGACGCTGTAAATTTTCCAAAAGCGCCAGCACCGCGCTCCGGCGCTCGTCCACCGCCAGCTCAATGCAGGGTACGCTGGACAGTCCCGCCAACCGCGCCGCGCGGAGTCGACGCTCGCCCGCAATCAGCTCAAAACCGCCGTCTCGCCGTTTGCGGACGCTCAGCGGCTGCAAAATTCCGTTTTTGTTTATGCTTTCCGCCAGACCCATCAGTTCATCCTCATCAAAGTCGCGGCGAGGTTGGCTGGGGTTTGGAAAAATCTTGTCCGGCGACAGCATGAGTACACTTTTCAGATTTCCGTTCTTGTTTCCTACGGTTAACATAAGGTTTCCTCCCAATTGTGGTTTTCGGTTCGGGTAAAAGTTCCCGCCCTTTAGGTCTGTTCCGCGAAAGCGCGCCGAATAGCAGTGTAAAGCGCATTTTCGGAACGCCGGAATCATTATACACTAAAAAATTCCAGGTTACCATAATAAACCATCTTGGAAGTTCGGCAAAAGACAAGCCCATTCGCCTTAATTTTCACTTTTTTTTGTTGATTTTTGAAAAAGACCGGGGAAAATCTGTCGGAGTTTGCGATATTTTTTTTATAAGCGGGATCTGCCGTTCGCTGGAGTCCGGCAGCGTGAACGTATGTATTTGGCCAATTTCACCGCCCAAAGCGCGAATCCGAGGCAGGGCGCTTGAAATCTCACCTTGGTTTTCGCGGCCTTTCATGGCGGCAAAAACCCCGCCCACGCGGCAAAAAGGCAGACATAGTTCCGAAAGCACAGTCAAATCGGCCACGGCCCGGGCGGTGACAAGGTCGAAGGTTTCGCGTAAGGGAGGCTGGGGGAATTGACGGTTGACGGTTGACAGTTGACAGTTGGGTCTTCCCGCGTCTTCCGCGCGGGCGTGTATAAGCGCCGCGTCCAGCCCTAATTTTTCCAAAATATCCGCCAGCGCTGCAAGCCGTTTTTTCAGGCTGTCAATCAGCGTGATTTTCAAATCCGGTCGGGCGATTAGGAGCACCAGCCCCGGAAAACCCGCCCCGGTGCCTACGTCTGCCGCGGTCGCGCCCTGCGGCGGATTAAACGCCGCTAATAAAGTGAGGGAATCACAAAAGTGCCTCACCGCCATTTGCGTTGGCTCTGTGATGGCGGTGAGGTTAATTTTTGTGTTCCATTCGAGCAAAAGGCGTGC
>JAISRF010000033.1 GCA_031273775.1 Oscillospiraceae bacterium | reverse complement strand
TTGAAGAACCAAAGCGCGGTAAGTCCAAACAGTACGGCGAGTGGAAAGCCGAGAAAGACGGCAAGCCCACCTACCGCAGTACCGTCAAAGCGGAAATCGACCAAGCGATTTTAGAATCCATGACCGAGCGGCAGCTATGGGATAACCTCTATAAAAAAGGCTGGCGTATCAAATTCGGCAAGGACATCACCGTGCAGCCACCCGGCAAAGACAGAGGCTTGAAGCTATACCGCAACTTTGGCGAGGATTATTCTATTAAAGCAATCCGAAATCGCATACTGGCGAACACCCGCCCACAGCGAATCATTATCCCACCCGATAAGCCGCCCAAGCAAATACGCTTCATCGGCAAACTGAATACCACCCGAAAGATGACAGGGCTTCGCGCTCTGTATTTTTCTTATCTCTATAAAATGGGCGTTCTGCCGAAAAAGCGTGAGAAAAATCCCGCTTCGGTCTACTTCCTCTTTCGTGAGGATATTCGCTTTGTGCAAAACATCGCAAAGGAAACGCGGCTTTTGGTCAAGCACGGCATTGATACCGCCGAGCAGCTTACCGCCCACAAGGACGGTCTGACCAATCAAATCATTTCGTTATCCGGCGAACGGAAAACTCTGCGCTATCAAGCGCGGAGCGTTCGTGATGAGGATAAATCGGCGGCGATTAAAACCGAGATTGCCGCCTTGTCTACGAAAATCGGTGAACTGCGAAAGGAGGTGAGATTGTGTGAGGACATTGAAACGCGGTCAGCGGTGATGAAGGATAAACTCCGCAGGGCAAACGTGGAGCGGCAAAAATCACAGGGAAAGGAAAATGCGCATCATGAACCATTCAGGGGACGCCGCTGAACAAATTGTACGCATGAGTTTAGAGGGCGTTGAAGTCGCCGCCAAAATCACGGGCACGGCGGCAAAGGAAATCGCTGCGTTTTTGGTGGCTGCGTTGAAATCCAGGGACAGCAATTTAAAGCTCAAGGGAAAAACACGGCTGGAAGCCATGCTCAAATCCGGCAAATCACTTGAAATCTTCTCGGTCAGGGACGGCGATTTACAAAAATTCATGCGGGGCGCGAAGCAGTACGGCATTGTGTATTGTGTGCTGCGCAACCGCAAAAGCACCCCGGACGGATTATGCGACTTCATGGTGAAAGCTGACGACGCGCCGAAAATCAGCCGACTGATTGAGCGCTTTCAATTCGCCACCGTGAATCAGGCAAGGATTGAAAGCGAAGCCACGCAGTCCAGGGCTGGGAAAGCGCGGAATACAGGCGCACAACCCGACGCGCCGGACAAGAACGATACGGAAAAGCTGCTTGACGAACTGCTCGGTTCTGAGGAGGGCAAGCCCGCGCCCGAAGCTCATAAAGCCGCCGCAATGGAGGCGACCGCACAGCAAAACCCCGCAGCGGCAAAGACGGAGAACCCCCGTCCGTCCGAGCCTACCTCCGGGAGCAAAAACAGATCCGCAGGGGGTACTTTGAGTGATGTGAACGAATATGCGCGTGGTTCATCCGGCAGTTCACGGGGTGTTCGCTCGTCTGTGAAAGAGGAATTGCGAGAAATCAAGGCAGCGCAATCGAAGAAAGAAGCGGATACGCCGGGGCGTGACGAACGGCAAGCTGATGCACCAAAAAGCAAGCCCGCTTGCTTGTGCTGTTCTTTGTTACCGGCGTGGTCAAAACCTGCGGCGGATTTACCGAGGTAAAGCGACCCGAGGCGGCGGTGAAGCTGTTCGTGCGCTTCGCTTTGGCAAAAGCGGCGGTCACACACGGCTTGGAACTGATGACGGCGCTGTTTTCCATCGTGCAGGGTCTGATTGCCCGGATCATGCACACGGCGGGTATTGGCGGCGTGACGGAAACCGTGCTGCCCGAAAGCATCGTCACGGCCATTGAGGACACCAGTTTTCTGGAAAGCATCCCACTATGGGCGGTGACGCTCATCGGGGGGCTGTTCATCACGGTACTGTCGTTCATCATGATCATGAGCGTGTACGGCAGGTTTTTTAAGCTGTATATTTATACAGCCATCGCGCCCGTGCCGCTGTCCACCTTTGCGGGCGAACCGAGTTCCGGCGTTGGAAAGGCGTTCATCAAGAGCTACTGCGCCGTGTGCCTAGAGGGTGCGGTTATAGTGCTGGCCTGCGTCATATTTTCGCTGTTCGCGGCAAGTCCGCCTGTGGTGGACGCAAGCGCGGCGGCGGTCACACAGGTTTGGAGCTACGTGGGCGAGCTAATCTTCAACCTTCTGGTGCTCGTCGGCTCCGTCAAAATGGCGGATCGGGTGGTCAGGGAAATGATGTTCGGAGGATAAAAATTGAGAAAAATAGGAGGAACATACAATGAGCTATAACAACGCAGTCTCTTCTGGCGACCCGCAGGCGATTGAAAAGCTGACCGAAAAACTGACAAAATGCGAGAAATTGCAGGCGACAATGAAAGAGGTCAACACCTACTGGCGCAAAAGCGGAACCTGCCAAGGCGCACCAGGCTTGACCGAAGCGCAGGCGCAAAAACTCGACACCAAAATGGCCGCGCCGCGCTATTCGTGGGAAACACAACCATTTGCCAGCTATGATTTGAACAACAACAACGCCGAAATCCGGCTGCTGAAAACGCGCATCGCCGAAATCACCCGCAATCAGGAAGTGGGCTTCGCGGGCTGGGAATTCGCTGGAGGCACGGCTGTTGCCGAAACAACATTGAATCGCTTGCAGTTGTTTTTTGATGAACGCCCCGACAAAGATAAAACCATACTTTTGAAACGCAATGGCTTTCATTGGTCGCCCACGGAAGGAGCATGGCAGCGACAACTCAACGACAACGCGATTTGGGCGGCAAACAATATCGGCTTCCTCAAGCCCGGCGACGGGCGCACGGTGCGGGAGCATCAGCCGTCCATTCCCGATAAAAACGACAGGGGGGCGAGATAATTATGGAGGTGAAAATCAACAAGGAAATCCGCAACTACACGGAAAGCATTTTTTTCGGTTTGAGTCTGCGGCAATTCATTTTCAGCATACTTGCCTGCGGCGTGGCCGTGGGCGTTTATTTTGGGCTGAGAAATACTTTCGGCACTGAAACCGTGTCGTGGCTGTGCGTTTTGGGCGCAGCGCCGTTCGCGGCGATGGGCTTCATCAGCTATCACGGCATGAACGCAGAGCAATTCGCCTGGGCGTGGTTCAAGTCGGAGGTACTCCTGCCGAAGCGCCTGACCTTCCGACCCGTGAATTTTTACTGTGAGGCGATTTTTGAACCGCGTAAAGGAGGCCAAAACGATGCTTAAAACCCTGAAGTTTTGGAGGAAAGAAAACAGGGAGCGCTTCAGGCTCCCGAAGGGCGTACAGGAGGTTCTTCCCGTCCACGCGGTTTACGCGGACGGGATTTTTCTTGTCCGCAGGGGCGGCGTATTCGGCGGAAACAAGTACAGCCGAACCTTCCAGTTCTCGGACGTCAACTATGCCGTGGCTTCAAGGGAAAACAAGGAGACCATGTTTTTGGACTACTCCGAGCTGCTGAATTCTCTTGATTCCGGTGCGGCGGCGAAGCTGACCATCCGCGCACGCAGGCTTTCCAAAGCCGACTATGAAGCCAATATTGTAATCCCGATGGCAGAGGACGACCTAGATCAGTACCGCCGAGAGCTAAATCATATGCTGCTGCAAAAGGTCACGGAGAGTAACGCCATTGTGCTGGATAAGTTGATTACAATTTCGGTCTGCAAGAAGAATATCGCTGAGGCGAGGGCGTATTTTGCCCGCGTAGGCGCGGATTTGGCTGGCATTTCGCGCGGCTCGGCTCAAAATGCGTGGAATTGGACGTAAATGAGCGGCTTAAAATCTTCCACGACTTCTACCGCCCCGGCGAGGAATCCTCATTTCATTTTGACCTGCCTGCGGCCATGCGGCGCGGACACAGCTTTAAGGACTATATCTGCCCCGACAGCATGGAGTTTGATAAGAATTTTTTCAAAATCGGCGCATATTACGGACGGGTACTGTTTCTCAAGGACTACGCCTCATATATCAAGGACAGTATGCTGACGGAGCTGACCGAACTCAACCAGAATATGCTCCTCAGCATTGACGTTCGCCCGGTTACAATGGAGGAAGCCGTGCGCGAGGTGGAAAAACGCGTGCTCGGTATTGAGACGAACATCACGAATTGGCAGCGGCGGCAGAACTCCAACAGCAACTTTTCTGCGGTCATCCCCTACGACATGGAGCAGCAGCGCAAGGAAAGC
>JAISRF010000015.1 GCA_031273775.1 Oscillospiraceae bacterium | reverse complement strand
GACCGTCCGGTAAATGCCGCTTCTGTTTCAACCAATCCCACACCCACGTACCCCACCAATCCCCCCGAGGTAGTTGATTACATTCCAAACACCGGCGCGGCGGCGGCGACGGGAATTATCCTTGCCCTTTTGCTCGGTTCGCTGACGGCAGGCGCGCTGACCGTGAAGCGCGGGAAGAAAGCTTCATAAACGGAAAGCGTATTTTTAGAGACCGGAAAATGGATATAAGCTGATATTCCGGTCTCTTTTTTTATTTGGAAAGGTCGGTCAAAAGATAACGAAAACGGAGGTATGATTCGCTTAATGGCTTCAATTGAGAGTTGGCGGTATTTCCCGAAAACAGACCGATGGGGCTGCACCGGTGTCGAACGCGCTTCCGCCCACGATTTGGTGTATCTGTCGCCGGCGGACGACCCGCTTTACGGGATTCCCATCGGCGACGGCTGTACGGGCTGTTTGATTTGGCCTGAGAAAGACAGGCTGGTTTTGTCCGTCAACCACACGGATTTATGGGATATGCGCGGTAAGGAAAGTGAATTTAAAAATTGGTCGAAGGAAGAAGAGGAATACAGCACATCGCTCCGCCACGCAGGACGCCTGGAACTGCGATTTGACGCGCCGATTTTTGATTTGCTTTATCAAAAAAATTATGAAGCGCGTTTGTCACTTGCCGACGCTAAGCTGGAGCTTCGCGCCGAAACTCCTTTTTCAAAGGTGCGGATAAACGCTTTCGCATCCAATGAAGCCGCTGTGACTGTGTTGACGTGTGAAGCGGATTTTCAGGATTCCGCCGCGCCGTCCGTTTTTTTGGAACGCTGGGGCAGCCGGACATTTGGCCATTGGTATTCGCAGATATGCCGTGACCCGTCAATCGGTCTTGGCGGAACCCAAACATGTGCGGAAGACGGCATCGTATATATTACGCAACAGCTGGAAACGCAAAGCTTTTGCTTTGCCGCCGCGGTTGAATCCGCCTTGCCTTTCACAGCAAAGCGTTTTCACAACCGCGCGGGCGGATTTTCTTTTAAAAACGCGGGTTTGTTCGGATTTTGCGTTTATTTAACCGTCGCACTTTCCGACACCACGGAAAACGCCCGGTTGGAGACGGAAAAGCGGCTGAAAAACGCCGTGCGGTTGGGCGGTGAAGAATTACTCAAACGCCACGCAAACGCGTGGAACGCCGTTTGGAAACGCGCCTTTGTGTCGCTCCAGGATGATTATATTGAAAATCTGTGGTATTTGAACCTTTATTACGCCAACTCCCAAATGCGCGGAAAATATCCGCCGCATTTTTGCAATGGCATCTGGGGATTTGGGCGCGACTTTGTGCCGTGGAACTATTATTTTCACTACAATATGCAGTTGGGCTACTGGCCGCTCCTGCCCGCGAACCAGCCGGAACTTTTAAAGCCTTACCTTAATTTCCGTTTTGACCAACTGCCCTTTGCCCTGCGGTTTGCCCTAAAACGAAAGGGCGTGCGGGGAGCTTTGTATACGGATGTTTCGTCCGCAAACGGGGCGTGCGATGCCAACACACAGCACAACCTCACGCCGGGAGCGCAGATTGCCCAGACGTTTTGGCTGTATTACCGGTATACGGGAGACCGGGAATTTCTAAAGGAAAAAGCGTGGCCGGTAATTCGTGAAACGGCGATGTTATACGCGAATCTGGTTGAGCGGGGCGAAGACGGCTTTTATCATCTCTTTGCCTCTCAGGCCTATGAGGCTTCCCCGATGATGGACGACACCATTACCGACCACGCCGCGATGCGGGCGGTTTTTCAGATTGCCGCCGAGTGTATGAATGAGCTGGAAAAACACGGCGCATCGGACGTAAGGGAGAATTTTCAGGCGTTGTGGAGCGATATTTTACTGCATCTCGCGCCCTTTCGCACTGTCGGGTTGGAAGAAGATGAATATTACGAGCGCGGCGGGCAAAGGTTCATCGCGGCGGGCGTGGGAAAAGACAAGCCGGTAAAATATTGCGTTGCCCCCGTCACCGGCGTATACCGCGCGGATGAACGCGGCGGCGAGGCGGCGCTGGAGGACAGGGAATACTGGGACAGCGTTCCGAAAGGTACGCTTATGCGGACGACATTCAACTCCAAACACAGAAAACCTTATTACGGCTTTCCCACGGCGGAATTTTCCGTTGTTGTTCCAAGCGGTATCATCGGGCTTAAAGACCGCGGCAGTGAGCTGTTTGAGGCGTTGGTCAATATACTGCGCTTGGAAAAACGAACCTTTATCGAAGGTCAGCAGCTTGAGCTTGACGGCAAAGACGACGTGTCCAATATGGGCTGGTATATCAATATGATTGCGCTGGCGCGGTTGGGATTGTCCGCGGAACTGCGCGATACGGTGAGTGATGCCATTGAGGCGTGGCAGTGGTACCCCAACGGGCTGGGGCATTACGGTGGCTATCGGCAGTTTATACCCGAATCCAACCTGCGGTTTTACCGACGTGTCGTTACGGACACACAGAACCCGTCCGTGAAAATTCCATTTCCCGCGTGGCCGTTCCGGCATTTCGATTATGAAACCCTGCCCATTATTGCGGCGGCAGTCAACGAAATGCTTTTACAAAGTTATGAGAACCGTATACGTCTTTTCCCCGCCTGCCCGGCGGATTACAGCGGTGCGTTCCAGCTTGCCGCCGAGGGAGGCTTTGAGGTTCAGTCGCAAATAGAAAACGGTAAAGTTTTATTCGCGGAGATCAAAGCGGCGCGGGACGGCGCAATAAGGCTGGTTGACCCGTGGGGTGAAAAACGCTTGTATGCCTCAAGAATAACGCCGGAAGGCATTGTGTCAGGGGAATATATTAAAACGGCACGAGATATGGCGGACGATGTGGCAGAGCTGGAAATCGGTGCCGGGGAGCGGGTTTTGTTCACCCGCCGTGAAACGGAGCTTCCCGAAAACCCGCCGCCGAATCCCGCTCATAAGGGAAAAAACACCTCGTCAAAGCAATTCGGACGTTCACGGTTAGGCATTCCGCAAATGTTTTGACAAACAAAATGATTAAAGAAAAGCGGGGATAGAGATGGAAGCGAAAAACTCTATACGCGTACATTTCCCGGTTTCGGAAAACGAAGAAATGTTCAGGGAACTTTTGGAGCTGCTTTGTGAGCGCAAGCCGATGGTGAGCCAGATTACTTTGTTTATGGCGCTTTCCCATTCGCCGATGCCTCTTGAAACGGCGGCGCGTCAGGCGGATATTTTGGAAAAGCGCATGGAAACCGCGCGGTCTTACGGTTTTGAAAGCGGCATTAATATTTTGACCACCATCGGTCACCACGAGGAAAATCAAGATAATGCGCTTCGCGGGGATTACACGCCGATGACCAATCTTGACGGGCAGGTTTGCAGGGGATCGCTGTGCCCGAACGATGAAAACACGCGCGGGTATGTCGGAGAGCTTTACCGTTTGATTGTAAAAGCAAACCCCGATTATATCTGGATTGACGATGACGTTCGTTTCGAGCATTGGCCAATCGGCTACGGCTGCTTTTGCGACGGCTGCCTTGCGCTTTTCCGGGAAGAATTTGGGCAAAGTTTTACGCGTGAAACGCTAAAAGAAGCGTTTGAGGACGCAAAAAGCAAAAAAAACCACAACCTTGCGTTAAAATGGATTCAGCACAATCGCAATACGCTCTCAAAACTATTTTCGCATATAGAAAAAACGGTAAATGAGACGTCCGCCAAAACGATTCCACTTGGTTTTATGACGGGCGAGCGTTTTTATGAGGGATATTCTTTTGAGGAAACATCGGAAATCCTCCGGGGAAAGAGCGGACGGCAGGTTTACTGGCGTCCGGGCAACGGCGCATATACGGACGAACCGCTTTATGGGTTGATTCAGAAATCCCACGAGATTGGGCGGCAAGTATCGCTGCTCACGCACTTTGTGGAAACAATTCAGTCGGAAATAGAAAACTTCCCGTACCAAATGCTGAAAAAAAGCCCCGCCGCTACCGCTTTGGAAACCGCTTCACACATTGCAGCGGGCTGCACGGGCGCGGCGTATAACATACTCGCGATGACTTTGCCCGGGGAAACTCCGACAGACTATTTGCCCCTGCTTGACCGTTTGGCCAAAACCCAGCCGTTTTACGATTTATTGGTCAAAACCTTTGGGCGCACGCCTCCACAGGGCGTTTATACCGGCTGGACAAAAGATTTGTACGCGGTACAGGCAGACCCCGGATATTTTGCGAAAGAGCTTTTGGAAACAGGGCTGCCCGCGGCCTATTCGCCGGAAAGCGCCTGCGTGACGGCTTTGAGTGGCGACTCGGTTCGGGTAATGCCCACAGATTTGATTAGACGGCTGCTTTCAAAAGGGGTGTATATGGATGCCCGGGCGCTGTATAATCTCAATCATATGGGGTACAGCGGGCTGACCGGGTTTGAAGTTACGGACTTTTTGGAAAAGGACTGCATTGAGGTCTTTTCGGGACATTTTTTGAACGAAGGCATCCCCAACGCCGCGCGGCGCAACTGTTTTCAGGAATTCAACAAAGGGGATGCTGCCGTGATTGAATCGGCGGACTCAAACGCGCAAGTCTTGTCTTATATGGTTGATTACAGCGGCAATGTTAAATCCGAGTGCTCTTGGGGCGTTTATGAAAATTCACTTGGCGGGCGGATATGCGTTGCAGGGTATTATCCGTGGACGTTTATTCAAAGTCGCCCAAAGGCGCGGCAGCTTCGAAATATTTTCCGCTGGCTTTCGCGTGACGAGCTACTTTTAGTCAACTGTTCATATTGCCGGTTGCATAGTTGGGTGCGCCGCGTAAGCAACGGCCAAATTGCGGCGGCGATAATAAACGGAAGTCTGGAAACGCTGGAAGATACGGTTTTTTTGTTAAAGACGGATTCAACCCACTGTTTTGTTTATGATATGGGCTGTAATCAGCAGGAGTGCCGTTTTTTGCCCGAACAAAGCGGCGGCGGATATAACGCGTTTGCCATACCGCAAATTTTGCCGTGGCAAATGGCTTTGGTGATCACGGAAAATCAGTGTAGAAAGTGAGTAAAAGCAGATGGTAGGCGTTCAGCTTTATCCTTTACGGGACAAAACCGAAACGGATTTTCTCGGCGTTTTGAGCGCTCTGGGGGAAGTGAGCTATGAAACGGCGAAATTCGCAGGGCACAGGAACATTCCCGCCGGGGAAATGGCAGATATTCTTAAACAAAAGGCGATGAATCCAAAGTTCGGAATGTTTATACATTGGGGCTTTTATTCTCTATACGGCGAGCAGGAGCAGGTTTTGGCGAGACTTGATTTAGATTCCGCTGAATATGAGAAGCGTATGGTTGACTTCAACCCCGCCGGTTATAACCCGGAGGAATGGGTACTGCTCGCCAAAAACGCGGGTATGAGCTACATATGCTTTACCGCAAAGCACCACGATGGATTTTGTATGTGGGATACGAAACATACTAACTACAATATTATGAACACGTCTTACGGCGGAGACACGCTTAAAATGCTGAGTGCCGCGTGCGAAAAACACGGAATAAAGCTGTCTTTATATTATTCAAATCCGGACTGGCATTATGAATATGGATATAATCCAAATTCAAGCCACCAGTGGAAAGCCAAAAACAAAGACCATCCCAAAGTGCCCGAATACATTGAATATATCAAAAATCAAATTACCGAGCTGCTTTCAAACTACGGCAAAATTTATACGCTGTTCTGGGACATTCCGCCGGGAATTGAGGACGAATCCATAAACGGGCTGGCAAGGGAGCTGCAACCGGGCATCCTGATTAACGACCGTGGTTTTGGCAAGGGCGATTTTGCTACGCCGGAACGCGAAGTGCCGGAAGGCAATCGGTTTGAACGAATGACCGAGGCGTGCCAGTCCGTCGGGGAGCAAAGCTGGGGCTGGCGGGCAAACGAGGACTATTTCTCGTTACGGTTTTTAATGTCATCAATAGACAAAATTATGGCAATGGGCGGAAGCTACCTGCTCAACGTCGGGCCGAAACCGGACGGAAAAATTGACGAAACATCCTCCGAAACGGTAAAAAAAGTCGGAATCTGGTTTAACAAAGTTTCGGAGGCGTTCCGGGACGTGGAAGCGGACGGCTACGATTACCGGGTGAACGCGGAGCTCCCATTCATAGCCGTGAAAAACGCGAATAAAACCTATCTGCATTTTTACGACGGGATTATATCCAGCGGCGTTACGTTGCTTACTTATCCCCAAGAGCCCGCCAAAGTCCGGCTGCTGAATACGGGGGAGGCGCTACCGTTTGAGTTAGCGCGGCTGCCCGCCCTCTTTAATGAACACGGGTATGCCAACGGGCCGTACCTGCATATTCAGAAAATCCCGGTTGACAGGCTTGTTCACGAGCCAATCGTGCTAGAAATCACATGGTAAATATTTCACAAATCTCATGCCGGATTTTTAGGCGTTATAACTAAACTTTGTCTCGGCATAGTGTTTGATCAAAGACACAGCTTTATCCCGGCCGACCCGCTGAACATTCAGCGTCAGGTCATAGAGCACGGGGTCGGTCCATATCCGGCCGCCTGTGTAATGGTGAAAATAATCCGCGCGGTATTTGTCTGTTTTAGTAATGAGTCTGTGAGCCTCCTCTTCGGTTACGCCCATGGTTTCCATTACATGCCTGAGACAGTATGCGCGCGGCGCTTCTACGTAAACGCTGATGACGTTTGGCAGATCACGCAAAACAAAATTGGCGCACTTACCGATAATCACGCAGGATTCGGAGGCCGCAAGTTCACGTATGACCTGTGCCTGAATGCTGTAAAGATTGTCGTCAGAGACAAAGTCTTTGTCAGACGGAGACGTGATATGGTCGATATTGGGCGCAGCCTTTAACTTGCGCAGCAATCCGCCGCGCAGTCTTTCGTCCACCTGGACGAATTTGTCTTTGCTGATGCCGCTTTGCTCAGATGCCATGGCAAGAATCTGGCTTTCATACAAAGGAACACCGAGTTCTTTGGAAAGCGCAAGACCAATCCGCTTGCCGCCGCTTCCGAAACCGCGCGCCAATGTGATGACATAGTTTTGCATGACAAGACCTCCACTCAAATAAAATAACATTTGCTTTTCTATAGAATTATTTTGATTATCACCCGAACCCCTTGATTTACAGGCGTGTTCACAGGCGTGTTCACAGAATTTCAGAACGAATTTACTACCAATCTACTACTGCGGAATGAACTTTGGTATGCCTTGAAATTCTTGTGAACACAGTAAATCAAAATACCCTACTTGTTTTCCTCATATATCTTAACAGATTTTCGGGGAATTATCAAGCAATCTTTGAAATTGCGTCCCGCGAGGGTTCCGGCTTTCAACGCTGATGATGAAATTGCGTTTTGAACATTGGAAAGGTTGCTGTTGTTTAAGCGAATTATCTGAAAGGTCAATCTTCATGAATCTGTTTAACGATTGGAAACTTGATACTTGCAATCCCGCGCCCCGCGTGTTATAATGCGTTTGTTGTTGGGATAAAAGCGAACAGACCGCCTCACAGAGCGGAGGCAACAATGGAAATGTCAATACTTTTTTTACCGGCAATTTTCAACTCCGCGCTGGCACGGAGGCCTCGCCCCTATACAAAACAAGGAGATAATCTCAATGTGTTCAATCATCGGCTACACCAGCAAGGACATCTCCGCCGACACCTTTAAGGAGTATCTGGAGCGCACCGCCGCCCGCGGGCCGGACGCCCTGGATGTCCGTGAAACCCCGTTCGGTTTGTTGGGCTTTGCCCGGCTTGCCATTATGGGTCTGACTCCGGACGGCATGCAGCCCTTTGAACGTGACGGCGATTGGGTGATATGCAATGGTGAGCTGTACGGTTTCCGTCATCTTAAAAGCGAACTCTCCGCCCGCGGATATTCCTTTAAAAGCGATTCCGACTGCGAGCTTTTGCTGCCACTTTACCGTGAGTACGGCTTTGAAATATTCCGGCATCTGGACGCCGAATTCGCCTGTATTCTTTACGACGGGCAGACCGGACAGTTAATCGCCGCGCGGGATCCAATCGGCATTCGCCCGCTGTTTTACGGGTACTCCCAAAGCGGAAACATTGCCTTTGCCAGCGAAGCGAAATGCCTTGTGGGCTGGGTTGAGGAAATCAAACCTTTTCCTCCGGGGTATTATTACGTGGACGGGAAATTCGTGCAATACACAGACATTTCCGCCGTACAGAGCTATCGCCACGATGACATAGGCAAAGTGCTTGACCATATCCGCAGAAAGCTTATCAAAGCGGTGGAAAAGCGGTTGGACGCAGACGCGCCGCTGGGCTTTTTACTTTCCGGGGGGCTGGATTCCAGTCTGGTGTGCGCCATCGCGGCTAAAATTTTGAAAAAGCCCATCCGCACTTTTGCAATCGGCATGGAAAACGATGCCATTGACCTCAAATACGCCAAGCAAGTGGCGGATTATTTGGGAGCGGAACACACCGAGGTCATCATGACCAAGCAGCAGGTACTTGAAACGCTTGAAACCGTGGTAGCTGCGCTCGGTACATACGACATCACCACTATCCGCGCCAGCATGGGCATGTATTTAGTGTGCAAGGCAATCCACGAACAGACGGATTTGAAGGTGCTCCTCACCGGTGAAATCTCCGATGAAATCTTCGGCTATAAATACACCGATTTCGCCCCCGGCGCCGCGGCGTTTCAGGCAGAGGCGGTTAAGCGCCTTAATGAGCTTTATTTTTATGATGTACTCCGCGCCGACCGGTGTCTCGCGTCCAACAGCCTTGAGGCTCGGGTGCCGTTTGGCGATTTGGATTTTGTACGGTACGTGATGTCGATTGACCCGGTGAAAAAACAAAACACAACCGGCAAGGGAAAGTATCTGCTCCGCAAGGCGTTTGAGGAAGGCAACTGGTTGCCGGGAAGTATTCTATGGCGCGAAAAGGCCGCCTTTTCGGACGCGGTCGGCCACAGTATGGTGGACGATTTGAAGGAATTTGCCGCAAGCGCGTATTCCGACGCGGAGTTTGAGGAAAAGGCCAAAACCTACGATTTTGCCCGCCCATTCACCAAAGAAAGCCTGCTTTACAGGGAATTATTTGAAAAATATTACCCCGGACAGGCAAAGATGATTCCCGATTTCTGGATGCCCAACCGCGAATGGACAGGCTGCGATGTAAACGACCCCAGCGCGCGGGTTTTGCAAAATTACGGCGCGTCAGGGGAGTAAAATATTTATCCAAATAAATTTTGTAATATTGGCGATTATTTAATGATTGATTTTAAACCCCTAATACTTGACCAAAAGCCCGAAATTGACCGTATATTGCGGGATTCCGATCTGTTTGGATGTGAGTTTTGTTTTGGGAATTTTTACATTTGGAACGAATATTACGAGTTTTCGGTGTCCCTTGAAGACGGCGTTTTCACGGCGTTTTCCCCTAAAACCGGGACCTATGTCTGTCCGGTCGGCGCGACCGATTTAAAAAGTGCTGTGCTTCGGCTGAAAGAGGATGCGGACAATCGCGGCAACCCTTTGGTTCTCCGCGGGATTGACAGCGGGCGGAAAATGCTTTTGGAGGAAGCTTTTCCCGGCGGATTTGACTTTATGAGCAGTGAGGATATTTTCGATTACCTCTACAAAACGTCTGATTTGGCTCAGCTTCCCGGAAAGAGATACCACAAAAAACGCACGCATATCGCGCGGTTTGAGGAGCGGTACGACTACGTTTTCGAGCCGATTTCTTCGAAAAATATCGGTGAATGCCGGAGGCTTTACGAAAAATGGTACAGTGAGCATGTTCCGCAAAATCCCAAGCTTATTTTTGAGCATTTAGCCATGGAACGTTGCTTTGAGGATTATTTTACGCTGGGATTTTCCGGCGGACTTGTGCGTATTACAGGGGTGAAACACCCGGAAAGCGTTTCGCATTTGTCTAAACCCCAAGAGGATGCCCAACCCCCGCTTTGCGAGCCGTTGCAGACAGTCGCGTTCACCTTCGGAGAACCGATAAACAGCCGGGTTTTCGGCATACATGCGGAAAAAGCTGACCCGAAGGTGCAAGGCGCATACCCAATCGTTAACCGGGAGTTCGCCAAAACGCTGACGGCTTACGAGTACCTGAACCGGGAAGAAGATTTGGGACTGGAAGGCCTGCGTCGCGCCAAGCAGAGCTATTACCCCGCCATTTTGCTGGAGAAATTTGAGGCCGTATGGAAATAAGAATATCCCAAAACGCCGATCTTCCCGCGCTCACACGTCTGTGGTCAGCATGCTTTGACGATGCGCCGGCCACCATTCGCCTGTTCATGGAGCGGCGGTTTCCCCACTCTTTCGCGCCCGCTTTTTTTGAAGGAGACCGCGCGGTTTCCGCCGTATATTTATTGCCCGCACACTTGAGTATCGGCGGGTTATTGGCTCCCGCGCGCTATATTTACGCCGCCGCCACTCTGCGGGAAGCCCGCGGCGCGGGATTGATGGGGCGGTTGTTGGCGTTTGCCCAGAGCTGGGCGCGGGAAACCGGAATTGATTATCTCTTTCTTGCGCCGGCTACTGCGGAGCTTGCCGCATATTATGGAAGGAAAGGGTTTTCCGGCGGGTTTTGGTCATCGGCGGAAAAGTTTGAATCAGATTTTCTGACCGCCGCTCCCGCAAAGATACACCCTGCCGGGGCAGAGGAACTGCATAAAATCGCCGCGGGGTACATCAGAAATTTTTCGCCGGTTTGGGCTTTGCGTGACTACGAATACTTAGTAAGCGACGCTGAATGCGGCGGCGGAGTTTGGCGTTTGGATTTTAGCCGTTACTCCGGAACCGCCGCGGTTCTGCCGAAAGACGGCGGCGGGGCAACCGTAGACGAATTATTTTGCCGCGAAGAGGACGTTCCGGCCGCGCTTTCGGCGATTTATAAGGTTTTCCCTGCAGCTTATTACACCGTGCGCAGACCGGCGGCGAAAAATAAAAATGTCGTGTGCGACGGGATGATCAAGGCAATAAACGGCAGGTCGCTGCCGGGCAAAAATGATCGGCCTTTTTTGACGCTGGCGCTTAGATAATGGTGTAAAATCAAGCCCTGTGCCTACCCGGAGGTGAAAATTAACCGTATGGCAAGGAAAAGAAAGAAAACAACGCGAAAAAAAGCGGCGGCGTTTGTCACCGCTTACATTTTGCTTGCGGTTGTAATCATTTCCGCCGCGGTCTCCATCCTGCCGCGGTGGGGCTTGCCCGGCTGGAACAACATTTACCGCGCCACGGGTCTGGTCGGCAATGTTACCCAGGGCGGAGAGGTTCACTTCATAGACGTGGGGCAGGGCGATTCTGTCCTGCTTTCGGACGCCGATGAGTTCATACTAATCGACGGCGGGCCAAAGGCCTCCCAAACCCAGCTCTTGGATTACCTGCGCGGTCGCGGCATCACCCGGTTTGAAGCCGTGTTCGCCACACATCTGCATGAGGATCATATAGGGGGTCTTGCTCTGGTTCTGAGCGAATTTCCCTCCAAATCCGTATATATTCACGACGGCGGAGGCGGCTCGGAAAAAGACACAAAGGCGGTCACCAATCTTCTGGCGGCAATCGCTTCGCAGGGCTTGAGCTGTTCGCCGCCAAAACCCGGCGAGGATTTGACCCTCAACCGGTTTGAGCTTCGCATTTTAGCTCCCCCTGCCAACGATGAAAGTAATGAAAATAACAACTCCACTGTAATCAAAGCCCAATACGGAAAAATTGCCTTTATGCTTACCGGTGACGCTGAAAAGGAATCTGAAACGGCAATCCTTAATTCCAGCGCGGATTTGTCCGCCACGGTACTGAAATTGGGGCACCACGGGAGCAAAACCTCAACCACAGAGGCGTTTTTGAAAGCGGTCGCCCCGCTTTACGCCATCGCCTGTTGCGGAAAAAGCAACAGCTACGGGCATCCGCACTCCGAAGTCTGCGCGCGGGTGGAACGCGCCGGGGCGGAGCTTTTACGCACCGACATGAACGGCACGGTGGTGTTTTACACAGATGGTGAGCATTTGGATGTAAAAACGGCGGCGTGAATGAGAATTTACACAAAATTATGCTTTTTTATCGCAAAACCCGCTATAACGGATTTCCGTAGAAGCCAAGGAGGTGAGCGGCGGGGCGTTGCAGCCGGATTACGGGAAATGCGCCCCAAAGGGCGAGGAATTAGACACAATCATTTATTAATTCGCCACTTTCTGACGGCAGGCGGGAGACTCCGTGGTCAGCGTCTCGAACATATAGCCTTTTTGCGCGTAATAATCAATAATGCGTGGGAGCGCCTGGACAGTGGTGTTTTTATCCGCGGCATCGTGCATTAGAACCACGGCGTTTTTTTGATTGCCAGTGTCGCTGATCACCCGGCTGACAATGCTGTCTGCGGAAACATTGCCACCATCGGCATCGCCGGAGTATACATTCCAGTCAACGTATACATATCCCTTTTCCTCCACGTCTTTGGTCAAGCGGGTCATAATGCCGGGGTTGAATTTGCTGATGGTGTTACTAGCGCCGCCGGGAAACCGTATTACCCTGCTTTCAGACCCTGTCTGAGCTTTCACGATTGCGTTAAGCCGGTTGAATTCGTCCCAAAACGCGTCTTCGCTTTTGTACACTTTTTTGTAATCATGTGAGAAAGAGTGAAGCCCGATGGCATGGCCTTCCTCTGCTATCCGCTTCATGTTATGCTGATAATCAGTGTTGCAACCAATAACAAAAAACGTAGCCTTCACTTTTTTGGCAGCCAACACGTCCAAAATCTTCGGCGTTACGGGCGTTGGGCCATCGTCAAAGGTGAGGTAAACGTATTTTTCTTCGTCGGGCAGCTTCCGGTCGACCGGGAGATACGTGTTGATTTCGGTCAGAATATCCTTTGCCTGCTTCTGGAGCGCGACATTCGTGTCTGTGCCCGCGGCTGCCGCAGTCTCGACCGTCTCAATGTCCGCGGACAGACCGGCATTTGACGTGGTCAATTCTCCGGTTCGGCTTTTGAGTTCGGTAATCCGGGTCAAAGCCTCCAGGTTCTGCGAGTACAGCGCGTCAAATTCCTTGGAAAGCGCGTTGCGCCGCGCCATTGTAAAAAGAGCGCCGCCAACCGATACCACCGCGCCAATCAGCAACGCTATGCAAACAAAAATCGTAAAGCCTTTTCCGGACACGCGCGCTTTCCGCTGCCGTGTATAATCTCTGTAAGAGCTGTTTTTCAAATCAGGGTTCCCTCTTTCTTTGGGTATAAACCGGTGTGAAACGCCAAAAAAACAATCATTACGAATTGCGCTCCACAGGGCGCTTTCACTTGTATTGGTCAAGGAGGTCTCGTCTCGCTTGAACTAAGCGCTCAAGTTGCCGAGTACGTCCGGCGACCGCCGCTGCCGCGGACTGGTTTTGATCAAGCTGACCCTCCAGAGACGCCTTTTGAGCCTCCAAAACCGCGAGTTCCTGTTCAAGCTGTTCAATGATCGCCGGGGCGTTCTCTACCTCAGAACGGGTATCCGCAAGCCTGCTTTCCAAATCACCCAGCAGTTCGCCGCTTTTGTTCCAGAACACCGCGGAAAAAATCAGCACAATGCCGGCAATGCCGGCAAGCAAGGTGATGACCGGAAGCCGAGCCGAGCCGCGTTTTTGTTTTTGAGGAGCGCGTCTGCGCGAAACATTATTCATACCGTTGTTATAACCCCTTTCAGGCAATCTTCGAGTCAAATTCCCCGCCACTTGGGACGATTCCGCGAAGATACACCGCTACTTGCAACGGTGTAATTCGTTCTGTTCTCAGTGTAACTCAGTGTAACACATTCCGCCGGTTTTTTCAATCAAACTGCCGGCGATGAAAACTCAGAGATAAATCCGGCCTGTGTTCGCCGCCGATACCCCATTGTAGCATTTTATTCGCGCCCAGTCAATACCGCATTCGCGCCGTTGCAGAGCGATGGCTGCTATTGTGAATTCACAAAGTAAATTCCGACTTCTGTTCACTGTTGCATTTACTTTGGGAATTTACTTTTTCAATTCACTTTTTTCAAAATGTCAAACGCTTTTTGAAAAAATGATTGCAAATCGCGGCGGCGTCTGCTATAATATCTGACAGTGTGTTTTTTGGAGGAATAAAATCAATGAGCCTGAAAGCCAGCGAACAACTTGAAACCAACCGGTACCAGCTTGAAATTCTCATTCCGGCGGAGCCTTTTGCCGAGGCTCTGGCTAAAGTTTTTGTGAAAAAAGGCAAAAATATCAGCGTACCGGGCTTCCGCAAGGGGAAAGCACCCCGCCTGGTGATTGAACGCATGTACGGCCGGGAAGTCTTTTATGACGACGCCGTGAACATGCTCTACCCAAAGGCCGTGGAAGACGCGATGGAAGAGGCGGGGCTTACCCTTGCCGATGAACGCGTGGAATTCAATCTGATTTCCGTCAGCGAGGAAGACGGCGTGAATTTCAAAATTACCTGCACCGTCAAGCCGGAAGTGACCCTGAAACAGTATAAAGGACTTGCCGCCGAGCGTAAGATTGTTACCGTGGATCAGACGGAGATTGACGCGGAGCTCGAACGGCTGCAGAAGCGCAATTCCCGCATCATAACGGTGGAAGACCGCCCCGCCGCCAAAGGCGACACCGTAGAGTTTGACTTTGACGGTTATGTGGACGATCAGGCCTTTGAGGGCGGCAAGATGGAAAACTATTCGCTTAAACTCGGTTCAGAGAAGTTTATCCCCGGGTTTGAGGAGCAAATTGCCGGAAAGTCCGCCGGTGAGGAATTCGATGTGACCGTCACCTTCCCGGAGGATTATTACGTCGAAACCTTAAAGGGCAAGCCCGCCGTGTTCAAGTGTAAGCTCCACGAAATTAAAGCGGTGGAATTGCCTGAGTGCGACGATGAATTTGCCAGGGATGTCAGTGAATTCGACACGCTGGAGGAACTCAAAAACGACATAAAGGCTAAGATTGAGCACCGCAAAACCCATGAATCGGACGACGATGCGGAACACCAGTTGGTAAAAGCACTGGCTAGCGGCATGACCGCCGAGATCCCGGACGTCATGGTTGAGCGCCGCATGGATGGTAATCTGCGCGATTTCACCTACCACGTTGAGAGCCAGGGCGTGAAGTTCTGGGAGTATCTGGCACATACGGGGAGTACCGAGGAGGAGTTTCGCGAACAATTCCGCCCGCAGGCCGAAGAACAGGTCAAAATTCGCCTTGCACTGGAAAAGGTGGCGGCGCTGGAGGGGATTTCCGTTTCCCAGGAGGAAATTGACGCCGAATACACTCGCTTGGCCGAACAACACGATACGGGCATTGACCGCGTAAAAAAAGCCATTCCCCAAAAGGAAGTCACAGGCGACCTAACCGTGAAAAAGGCCATTGATTTGATTAAAGAAACCGCGGTCATTCAGGATGTCGCGGAGCACACGCCAAAAGCAGACGATAAAAAAGAAGAAGAAGAAAAGAAAACCGTCACTGTAAAAGGCAAGGGCAGAACAAAAAGCGCCGTGAAAGAACCGGACATGATAGAAACAACGGCAACGGAAATTGACACCGCGGAATCAACTTGAATAAACTGGTTGTTAAAGCGGCAATAATAGAAAGAAAAGTCGGAGGTTATTTATTATGAGCAGTCTTGTGCCTTATGTCATTGAGCAAACCAGCAGGGGGGAACGTTCCTACGATATTTTTTCCCGTCTGTTAAACGATCGGATTATTGTGCTGTCCGATCAAGTCAACGATGTCACCGCCAGCCTGGTCACCGCACAGATGTTGTATTTAGAGGGGCAGGATCCCGACAAAGATATAAATCTTTACATCAACAGCCCCGGCGGTTCGGTATCCGCGGGTTTCGCCATATACGACACCATGCAGTATATTAAGTGCGATGTGTCCACCATCTGTATGGGTCTTGCCGCCAGCATGGGCGCGTTTTTGCTTGCCGCGGGCGCAAAGGGCAAGCGGTTCGCCCTACCAAACGCCGAGATTATGATTCACCAGCCCCTGGGCGGCGCGGAGGGTCAGGCCACAGACGTCATCATCCACGCGGAACACCTGCGCCGAACCCGTTCCAAGCTTAACCAAATTCTGGCGGAAAACACCGGTAAGCCGCTGGAAACGGTAGAGCGGGACACCGAGCGCGACAACTTCATGTCCGCCGCCGAAGCCGCGGAATACGGGTTGATTGACAAAGTGATAGACAAACGGCAATAGAATTTAATTGAAAATTGAGAATGAATGTATTGTCCGCGGGACAAGATTTAAAAAATCTCAATTCTCAATTCTCAATTCTCAATTTAAAAAGCCCGGAGGGATTTTTTTGGCTGACGACAACCGTACGGTAATCTGTTCGTTCTGCCGCAAAACGCAGGACGAGGTAGCGTGTTTAGTGGCGGGTCCCGGCGTGTTTATCTGCGATGAATGCGTCGAACGATGCCGCGCCATTATTGAGGAAGACTCGCCTGTGCACCGCAGGAAGAGACCAGGCGGGGAGAACGGTGCTTCCGTGCTCTTAAAGCCCAAGGAATTAAAAGCGAAACTGGACGAATACGTCATCGGGCAGGAAAACGCGAAAATTGCGCTTTCGGTAGCGGTATACAACCATTATAAGCGTATTTTCCTCCAAAGCTCCGACGTAGAGCTTCAAAAATCCAATATTTTGCTGCTGGGGCCCACCGGCGTTGGAAAAACCTTGTTGGCGCAGACCCTTGCCCGCACACTGGATGTGCCCTTTGCCATCACCGACGCCACCACCCTTACAGAAGCTGGCTACGTGGGCGAGGATGTGGAGAACATCCTTCTCCGGCTGATTCAGGCGGCGGACTTTGATGTGGATCGCGCCGAACACGGTATTATTTATATTGACGAACTGGATAAAATCGCGCGGAAATCCGAGAACCCCTCCATCACGCGGGATGTGAGCGGAGAAGGCGTTCAGCAGGCACTGCTCAAGATTTTGGAGGGCACGGTCGCCAATGTACCGCCGGGCGGCGGGCGCAAGCACCCCCAGCAGGAATTCATTCAAATTGACACGTCCAACATACTGTTTATTTGCGCGGGCGCGTTCGACGGGCTGGAAACGGTCATAGAAAAGCGGTTGGGGAATTCTGTGGTGGGCTTCGGCGCGGAAATAAAATCCAGGCAAATCTTCGACAATTACGAGGTGTTTTCCAAGTCAATACCACAGGATTTGGTGCATTTTGGGCTGATTCCCGAGCTGGTTGGGCGTCTGCCGGTGGTGACGG
>JAISRF010000253.1 GCA_031273775.1 Oscillospiraceae bacterium | reverse complement strand
CCGAATTCAAATCTGTGGCTGCGCCGGCAAAGTGTGAGGTGAACCAATGGCTGCCACCATGAAAGACATCGCGAAAGAAACCGGGCTGGGTCTCGCCACCATTTCCTCATACTTCAACGGCGGCAACCTGCGTGAAAAAAACCGCGCCGCCATTGAATCGGCAATCAAGGAGCTTCATTTTGAAGTCAATGAAATAGCCCGCGGGCTGAAAAGCAAGCGCACTCGGACAGTCGGAATTGTTATTCCGGAACTTCGCAACCTTTTCTGCACCGATATCATCACCGTCATTGAGGATATCCTGCGTAGCCACGGTTATGCCACCATGGTCTGCGACTGCCGCACTGACCCCGGGCTGGAAAAAGAAGCAGTTGATTTTTTGACTCAAAAAATGGTGGACGGCATCTTCAGTATTCCCGTGACAGCCGACGGTAGCCATTTATCATCCGCCGTCCGAAAGAAAAAGCCGGTCGTTGTGATTGACCGGAAAATCAATGGTAGCGGCTTCGATTCCGTTTTGGTGGATAATATCGGCGCGGCGAAAACCGACACCGAGCTACTGATTCAAAACGGCCACACAAAAATCGGAATCATTGCCGGCCCCCGCGGCGTATTTACGGCTGCGGAGCGGCTCTTGGGATATAAAACCGCGCTGATAGAACACGGCCTCCTGCCCGGCGGCGCGCTGATTGTCCACGGCGATTATACGATTGAAAGCGGAAAGCTTTGCGCCCAAAAGCTTTGGGCTCGCAAAGAAATGACGGCGCTTTTTATAACCAACCACGAAATGACGGTAGGCGCGGTCACCGCCCTGAATCAGATGAAAATCAAATTTCCCGGCACCCTTTCCGTCATCGGCTTTGACTGCGTTGATTTCGCCCGCGCCATAACGCCCCCGCTCACCGTCGTCACCCAGCCCACGGGCGAAATCGGCAGGCGAGCCGCCGAAATCATGCTGAAACGCTTATCCGGCAACCGGGATGAACCCGTCTGTGTACGACTGCCGACGCAAATCTCCGCGGGAGAATCGGTGACAGTTAACAACTTGCAGTTAACAACTTGCAGTTAATTTGTGATAATTTTTATGAGGATTTCTTATGAAACCACTTTTGCTTGGTATTGATGTTGGGACATCCGGTTGCAAGGCCGCGCTTTTTTGCCCGGATGGAACCGCTCTGGCGCAAGCCGCAAAGCCGTATGATGTACAGTACCCTTTCCCCGGCTTTGCGGAGCAAGACCCCGAGGCATGGTGGGAAGCCGTTTGCCTCGCCGTCAGGGATGTGCTGGAGCAAAGCGGAACCCCGGTCGGACGGATCGCCGGAGTCGGCGTTGACGGGCAGAGTTGGTCGGCGATCGCGGTGGACAGCCAGGGCAATGTGCTCTGCCCGAACCCCATCTGGACAGATAGTCGCGCCGCCGGTATCTGCGCCGAACTTGACCGGGAGATTGGATCGGAAACGCTTTTTTCCCTGTGCGGCAACCCGCTCAAGCCCACCTACACGCTTCCCAAGGTACTGTGGTACAAAAAACACCGCCCGGACATATATGACAAAACCGATAAGATTCTGCAAACCAACAGCTTTATCGTATACCGTCTGACCGGCAGCGTCACGCAGGATAAATCGCAAGGCTACGGCTGGCATTGCTATGATATGCGCCAAAACACCTGGAATACCGAAATGTGCGCTGCCGTGGGGCTCCGCCCGTCCCTGTTGCCGGAACTCTTCGACTGCCACCGGATTGCAGGCGGGGTAAGCGCCCGGGCAGCCGCTTTAACCGGCCTGATGCCCGGTACCCCTGTGGTGGCGGGCGGGTTGGACGCTGCCTGCGGCACACTGGGAGCCGGCGTCATCCACGCCGGGGAAACGCAGGAGCAGGGCGGTCAAGCCGGCGGCATGAGCATCTGTCTGGACACATACCGCGCCGATGAGCGTCTGATACTCAGTGCCCACGTCGTGCCCGACCGGTGGCTTTTGCAGGGCGGTACCACCGGCGGCGGAGGCGTGATGAAATGGTTCGACCGGGAGTTTGGAACCGGCGATTTTACGGCACTTGACCAACAGGCGGCAACGGTTCCGGCAGGTTGTAACGGCCTGATTTTTCTCCCCTATATGGCCGGTGAGCGCTCACCGGTCTGGGACGCAAACGCCAAAGGAGTATATTTCGGCATCGACTTTTCAAAAACCAGGGGGCATTTCATCCGCGCCGCCCTGGAGGGCGTAGCCTTTTCCTTGCGGCACAACCTTGACGCCGCCGGGGAATCCGGTGTGCCGACCCGAAAGCTTCTTTCGGTAGGCGGCGCGGCAAACTCGGCCTTGTGGACGCAAATCAAGGCCGATGTGACCGGAAAATCCTTTGAAATCCCCGCGTCCAACACGGCGACCGCTTTGGGCGCCGCCATTCTGGCAGGGGTCGGCGCGGAGGTATACGCGAGTTTCGACGAGGCGGTCAAGAAGGCGGTCAAAATTAAGAAGCGGGTTGAACCCGACCGGTCAAATGCCGAGGTCTACGATGAGGCTTATAAAACTTATCTTGCGCTTTACCGACAGCTTAAACCCATTACGGATAAAAGGAGCGGAACACAATGAAAGCGGCAGTGTTACATGGAAACGATGATTTGCGTTATGATGACATTCCGGAGCCGGAGGTCGGCTCCGGCTGTGTCAAGGTCAGAATCAGGGCGGCGGGGATATGCGGTTCGGATGTACCGCGGGTGCTAAATCACGGCGCGCATTTTTACCCTGTTGTGTTGGGTCATGAATTTTCCGGCGATATCGTGGAAATAGGCGGCGATGTGACAACCCTTGCCGTGGGAGACAGGATTTCCGGCGCTCCGCTTCTGCCCTGTATGAAGTGCGAGGACTGCCAGACCGGAAATTTCGCTTTGTGCGGTCACTACAGCTTTATCGGTTCGCGGGTGCAGGGTGGCTTTGCCGATTTTGTCGTGCTGCCCGAACAGAACGCCGTAAAATTTGCCCCTTCCGTCTCTTATGAACAGGGCGCGCTGTTCGAGCCGGCGGCGGTAGCGTTGCACGGCGTCCTGCAAAACGGTTACAAAGCCGGCGGTCGTGTTGCCATTTTGGGTGGTGGTACCATCGGACTGTTTGCCATGCAGTGGGCTAAAATATTCGGCGCAGTAAAGACGGTTGTGTTTGATATCAGCGGCGATCGTCTTGCGCTGGCCCGGCGTCTCGGCGCGGACGAAACGGTCAATACCGCAGAGGAAGGGTTTTTGGAAAGGATGCCGGCGCTCACGGACGGCAGAGGGTTTGATTACGTTTTCGAAACCGCGGGTATAACCGCAACCATGCAATCGGCGTTTGAACTGGCCGCCAATAAAGCGCGGGTTTGCTTTATCGGAACCCCCACAAAGGAGCTGTGTTTTACGCCGAAGCTTTGGGAAAACATGAACCGCAAGGAGTTTTATCTGACAGGTTCCTGGATGTCTTACAGTCCGCCGTTTCCTGGGCGGGAATGGACGCTCACAGCGCATTACTTTGCCACCGGCCAGCTGAAATTTGACAGCGGTCTCATCTTCAAAAAGGTTCCGATGAGCAAAGCCCGGGAAGCATTTTCCCTGTACAAAACATCCGGCGCGGTCAAGGGAAAAATCCTGCTGGTCAACGAATAATTTATCTGAAAGAGGCGTTTAGTCATGTGCAAAACCATTGACCCCAAAAATGTGCCCCAGAGAACCCTTTACACCGGAGAAAAAATGCCCGCTATCGGGATGGGCACTTTCGGCTCCGACCGGTTCACGCCGGAACAGGTATCAGCCGCCGTTTCCGGTGCAATCCGTTGCGGCTATCGTCTGTTTGACTGCGCTTCGGTGTACGGCAATGAAGACCTGATCGGCAAAGTGTTTTCCGATGCGTTTTCTTCCGGTGTGGTGAAGCGGGAAGATCTTTTCATCATGTCTAAGGTCTGGAACGATATGCACGGCAGAGGCGATGTGCTGTTGTCGATCGCCAAAACGCTCAGGGATTTGCGGCTGGAGAGTCTGGACATGTTTTTCCTCCATTGGCCTTTCCCAAACTATCACGCGCCGGGCTGCTCGATCGACAGCCGCAATCCCGATTCAAAGCCCTTTTCGGTGGAAGGTTTCATGAGCACATGGTGCCAGCTGGAGCGACTGGTGGATATGGGCCTTACCCGCAATATTGGTATGTCCAACATGACCGTTCCCAAGTTGAAAGCGGTTCTCCCGCTGTGCCGTATTAAACCGGCCTGCATTGAGATGGAATTGCACCCCAGCTTCGGGCAGCCAGAGCTTTTCGGTTATTGCCTGGAAAATGGCATTCAACCCATCGGCTTTTGTCCCATCGGATCGCCGACCCGACCCGATCGTGATATTGACCCAGAGGATGTGGTAGATATCAAAATGCCGGAGCTGGTTAAAATTGCCGATGCCCATGGCGTCCATCCCGCTGTCATCTGCTTGAAATGGGCGGTAAAACGCGGCCAGATTCCAATCCCGTTTTCCATTCACGAAGACGAATATGTCAGCAATCTGCGCGCGGCGGCCGAGGATCCGCTCACCGATGATGAAATGGCCGTCATAGCCGCTCTTGACCGCAACTGCCGTTTCATCAAGGGGCATGTATTCCTTTGGGAAGGCGCCAAAGACTGGCGTGACCTCTGGGATGTCGATGGCGTCATTACGGAATTCCATTCGCGTACATGATTGGCCTTTTCATTTTGTTGTGATACAATTGATCATTGACAAACAAAGACAAATTCGTAAATTCACAAAGTAAATTCCGACTTCTGTCCACGGTGGAATTTACTTTGAGAATTTACACAATAAAAATTCCGGTTGACAGCTGGCTGAAAATGTGTTAGCATATCCACGTTGCGTATATGCGCGCAATGCGTTTTGGAGAGGTCGCGTAGCCAGGTCGAGCGCGCGTGATTGGAAATCACGTAAAGGGCAACCTTTCGGGGGTTCGAATCCCCCCCTCTCCGCCATTACGAACAAATGCGAACCCGACCCAGGTGTTTATCGTCGGGGAGGCGTTCGCGTTTGTTTTTGAGTTAGAGTAATCAGTCAGTAATATTTGTTGATTCTAAATGTTTATAGATTGCGAGGTGAAACACTTGACTGCTCATAAAATCATGATCGGCGACAGCCGCAAACTGTCCTTAATCCCGGATAAATCCGTACAACTCATCGTAACATCTCCGCCGTATTGGCAGCTCAAAGACTATGGCACGGAGAACCAGCTCGGATTTCACGACAGCTACGAGAACTACATAAACAATCTGAATCTTGTTTGGAGGGAGTGTGACCGCGTTTTGTCCGACGGTTGCCGCTTGTGCGTCAACATCGGCGACCAATTCGCACGTTCGGTGTACTACGGGCGCTATAAGGTGATTCCGATTAGGACGGAGATTATTCGTTTTTGCGAGACGCTTGGAATGGATTATATGGGTGCGGTAATTTGGCAAAAGGCGACCACGATGAACACGACCGGCGGCGGCGCGGTTATGGGGAGCTTTCCGTATCCGCGTAACGGTATTTTGAAGATAGATTATGAGTTTATTTTGATATTCAAAAAGCAAGGCAACGCGCCGAAACCCACGGCGGCGCAAAAAGCGGCATCCGAAATGTCAAAAGACGAGTGGAATCAGTATTTTTCTTCGCATTGGAATTTCAATGGTGTAAAACAAATCGGGCATATCGCGGCGTTTCCGGAGGAACTCCCAAAACGGCTTATCAAAATGTTCTCGTTTGCGGGTGAAACAGTTTTCGACCCGTTTCTCGGCAGCGGCACGACATCGCTTGCAGCAAAAAATCTCGGACGCAACTCGGTAGGATACGAGATAAACGACGATTTTCTTCCGATAATTCAAGAAAAATTGGGCTACACACAAACGCAAAATGACAATGCAGAAATTGCTTTTGCAAGAGATACGGCGGTTCCCGAAAGCTCCCCCTTTGATTCTCTGCCGTATATTTTTAATGACCCTCACAAATTAGACAAGAAGATTGACGTGAAAAAGCTGAATTACGGCTCGACAATCGATGGGACGCGAAAACCGCGCGATGAATTTTTCACGGTAAAAGACGTGCTTTCGCCAAATCGCCTTTTGCTTAGTAACGGCGTGACGGTTCGGCTTATCGGTGTTGAACCGAAGCCACAAACCGCTTGTGAAGCGGTTGATTTTATCAAGGCAAAGGTCGCGGGGCGCAGGGTGTTTATGAAGTTTGATAGCGAGAAATACGACAGCGAAAATAATCTGCTGTGTTATCTATACCTTGACAATAAGACTTTCGTCAACAAGCATTTAATTCGCAGCGGTTATGTTTACGCTGATACTAAATCAAGTTATGCGCAGAAAACTAAATTCGCGGAGGTTGCGGTCAATGGCTAACTATTCTTCGATTTCAACTCTTAGTCCTGTCTTTGTTTTTGTATAATATACTATAGTGACGTTAATCTGTTCTGAAAGTCGGTTCATCGTCTTGTATGTATCCGATTTAATTGAATAAGCAACGTCACCGACAAATCCATCTATGCCTTTTGATTCCTCGGAGGGTGTGGCAAGCCGATATTCCGCGCCTTTTCGCGTTGCAATTGCCGAAAGTATAGCTGTCTGAACGTATAGCCCGTTATATGTCTTGGTTATTACTAAATCCTCAACCCACAACTTGACCATCTCACGGTCGATTAGCTTTATTGCGGATTTTAGGTTCTCGACCTGTCCATAAATCTTATCTGCGGCAGTATCTATGGCATTTGGATAACGCTCTAAATACCAAGTCTGCCAGTCGGCGATGGATACCGTTTCTGTTTGCTCGGAATATTCAGGAAACAAGTCTGACATTTGACCTACAATTCTTGCACGCGTACCTTGAGCATTTTGATTTGCCCAGTTTATCAGCTGTGATGTATATTTTGGAAAACTTGTGTCTTTGCCGCCGTTTATCTTTTGAATTTCCTCGTTGGATAGTATGAATGTCATTGGTCGTTCTCCTCAAAATTATGTATTATCATTTGTTTCCGTTGCTCTATTCCAGCAATTCTGCTATTATAATTTTCAACACAGGCGTTTAGTTCCTCGCGCGTTACAGCCTAAAAGTACCATCTGTTTGACGAAACCACGGGTAATCCATATTCTGAAATGGTTTGTTTAATCAATCTCCGCGTTGAACAGTTTGTATCATCTTCATCGATGTCGAGAACATTCTTGATTTCACCTGATGTTATTGGATTTTGTTTTCCTCGATGTTGTTCCAACAACTGTTTGATTTTTTTCTTGTTGTGTCATTGCGTTTTATCCCCTTCTATATTGTTTTCGTTTTCAATTAACAGTTGGTATGATTTCACTCCGATGGCATCCGCAATTCGCTGGAGGTTTTCGAGCGATATACTTCGCCGAAAACACTCTATCGCTCCGATATATGTTCGGTGCACACCGCATTTTTCAGCAAAAGCCTCTTGAGAGAGTCCGATTTCTTTTCGGTATCTTCTAAGATTAGTTCCGAATACTTTAACAATGTCCATAAACACGCTCCTTAACGCATATTATATCTTTGACGCACACTATAAGTCGACAGACAATAAGTAGCTATCGCGTTTAGTATCGCAATAAAAATAATAACAGCAGCCGCCCTGCGGATTAACAAAATCGAAGATTTTGAGAGGGTTTGGGACACGTCCCAACAAATCGCGAGCGCGGCTCTGCTGCCGCGGAGCCCCTGCTTGCGAAAATTATCCACGCCCGATTATAATTTTAGCAAGTTGTAAATGGGCGCCACCGGTTCCGGAAAGTGTGTTTTCAATGTTGATGTATCCGGACAAGGTATAGGTTGTATTCGGCTGGAGCGTCACATCCTGACGCACACGCGATTCCGTGGGGGCTGAATCGCTCC
>JAISRF010000107.1 GCA_031273775.1 Oscillospiraceae bacterium | reverse complement strand
CGAGAGCGGACTCAATAAAATCTTAAAAAAATGCGGCGAGGAATGCTCAGAGGTAATCATCGCCGCCAAAGATGGTGACCGGGCTGAACTTGTTTTGGAAATTTCAGATTTACTATACCATTTGGCGGTTTTAATGGCGGATCAAGGGGTAACATTGGCCGATTTGGAAAAAATTCACGCCGAACGGAGTGCCAAGCAAGGTAACCTGAAACCATTTAAGACGGTGGATAAAAACACATGAAGTTCGACGACTATTTCCGCCCTTTTCCGGTACTTAACACGCCGCGGCTTATTTTACGCTCCCTGTCCCATCGGGACATCGGGGATGTGTTTAATTATTGTTCGCGGGAAGCGGTAAGCCGCTTTGTGGCGTGGAGTCCGCATAAATCAAAAAACGATTCCCGCGGTTTTATTGACTGGGTTCAGATGAATTATAAAACCGGGCTTTCCGTCACATGGGGCATTGAACTCCGGGGCACGGGCAAGTTGATTGGCACGTGCAGTTACGTTTCCATCGACCCGTTTTTTAAGGTTACGGAGTTGGGTTATGCCATCTCCGACGCGTACTGGGGCTTCGGCTACGGCTCCGAGGCCGCCATGGCACTGGTACATTTTGGGTTCCGGCAGGTGGGATTTCAGCGGATGGAATCCCGTTGTATGCCAGAAAATACGGCGTCCCTGCGAGTCCTGGAAAAAATCGGAATGAGTTTTGAGGGCGTGTTGTGTAAGGGTATTTACTGCAAAGGCGCACCGCGGGATATACGTTTGTACGCCATTACGGACGATGTGTACAACCGCATGATGACCTGACGCGCTCTGCGGAGCGCAATTGAGAGTTGGGAATTATTGTTTTTTATTGGCGTTTTACGCCAATAAGCTACTAAAGACGAGCCGCTTAAAATAAAACTGCTCCCCGCGTCATAGAATGTTTGCGGGGGGATGTTTTTTGAGACCTATTGACATCATCGAACAAATCAACAGCAAAATCCATGACGCGGTGTGGGGCGTACCGACCATTATCGCGCTGATCACGCTGGGCTTTTATTTTTCCGCGGGCACCGGCTTTTTGCAAATCCGTCAATTCCCGCTTATGATAAAAAAAACCTTTGGTTCGCTGTTTACGCACAAAAAAAGACCGGGCGGAATTTCGCCGTTTAAAGCCATGTCGGCGGCCTTGGCAGGGACAATCGGAACCGGGAACATTGTGGGGGTGGGGACGGCAATTGCGGCGGGCGGGCCGGGCGCGGTTTTTTGGATGTGGGTTTCCGCGTTTTTTGGCATGATGACCAAATTTGCCGAGGTGTCGTTGGCGGTTAAATACCGCGAGAAAGCGGCGGATGGCTGGCGCGGCGGACCGATGTATTACATGGTAAACGGCCTTTCAAAATGGGCGAAGCCGCTGGCGGTCATATTTTCCGTGTGTTGTATGTTCGCCTCGTTCGGAATCGGAAATATGGCGCAGGTTAACGCCATCGGAGCGGGTCTCAGCGGGTCGTTCGGCGTCAACCGGCTCTCCACAGGGATTGTGACGGCGGCACTGTGTATGACGGTGATAAGCGGAGGTGTGCGCCGCGTGACCGATTTTACCGGCGCTTTGGTGCCGTTTATGTCCTTGCTCTATTTGGCCGGCGCGTTCTTTGTGCTGTTTAAAAACGCTTCCGCCATACACCCTGCGTTCCTGTCGATTATAAAGGGCGGGTTTTCGTTCACGGCGGCAGGCGGGGGGGCGCTCGGGTACACCGCCGCCCAGGCTATGCGTTACGGCGTTTCACGCGGGGTGTTTACCAATGAAGCGGGCATGGGAAGCGCGCCGATCGCTCATGCCAGCGCGGACGCCCGGCACCCTGTGGAACAGGGTTTTTGGGGAGCTGTGGAGGTATTTTTCGACACGATTTTAGTCTGCACCGTGACCGCGCTGGTCATTTTGACCTCCGCCGCGTATCAGTCGGGTGGGGAAGGGACCATCCTGACCACCGCCGCCTTTTCAGAGGCGCTGCCGGCTTTCGGTGGGCAGTTCGTGTCGGTTTCGGTGGCTCTTTTCGCATTTGCTTCCATCATAAGCTGGTCGCTGTACGGCGAGCGCGCCTGTGAATTTTTATTCGGTAACTTACGGATGAACTTCGCCGACAAAAAACAAAAAAATCTGTTTGCCAAATACCTATGCCACCATTCTCAATTTACGGGTAAAGCCCGCTTTAATGCGGCAGTCACCCTTTACCGGATGGCGTTTTTTGGCGCGCTTGTTTTGGGTGCGGTGACCGATGTGACCCTGGTGTGGAACATTTCCGACACGTTAAACGGACTGATGGCACTGCCGAATATGTTGGCGTTGGTTCTACTGTCCCCCCGGGTATTCGCGTTGGTAAAAGAATATAGTGAATAAAGTTCACGATATTTTCGGGTTGATATAGCGCTAGTTTTAGTGTATAATGTTCTCGGAACTTATTATTAACCGCCGGGAGTGTCGTTTAACGGTTTACCTTGATAACAGCGCGACCACCCGTGTTTGCCCTGAGGCCGCAGAAACGGTAACAAGGGCGTTGACGTCGGAGTTTGGCAATCCTTCCTCCCTTCACAGCCTTGGAACCAGGGCATACGTCCGGCTGGAAGCCGCGCGGAGGAGCCTTGCGGCGTCCGCGGGAGCTAAACCCGAGGAAATGGTGTTTACCTCCGGCGGCACGGAAGCCAATAATTTAGTTATTTTCGGCGCGGCGGGCAGCCATGCCTCAAAGAAACACTTCGTAACCTCCGCAGGCGAGCATCATTCGGTATTGGAAGCCTTCAAACGGCTGGAACACCTCGGAGCGGAGGTAACCATTCTCCCGCTTTCCTCGGACGGCACGGTTGATCTTACCGGTTTTCCGAACGCGTTAAAAGAAAACACCGCCCTTATTTCGGTTATGGCTGTGAACAATGAAACCGGAGCGGTTAATAATACGGAGCAAATATATAAAACCATTCTGGCTCATTACCACGGTAAAAAACGTCCGTTTTTTCACACAGACGGCGTACAAGCGCTCACGAAAATCCCGCTTTCTCTGGCTTTTGCCGATATGATTACCCTTTCCGCGCACAAAATCCACGGCCCCAAGGGTAGCGGCGCGCTGGCGGTGAAAAAAGGGTGTCAGCTTTCGCCCATGTTTTTCGGCGGGGGACAGGAGCGGAACTTGCGTCCCGGCACGGAAAATTTGCCCGGTATTTTGGGATTTGCCGCCGCGCTGGAAGCTTGCCCGCCTTATCCGGAGCAACCGCGGTTTTTCAAGTATCTGTATGATTACACGTGTTCGCTCCTGTCCGGGTTCCCTTTTGTAAAAATAAATTCCGCGGGCGGTGTGTATTCCATTCTCAACTTCTCGGTTTTGGGCATAAAATCTGAAACCATGCTCCATTTTCTGGCAAAAAAAGACATATTTGTCTCAAGCGGGAGCGCCTGCTCCAAAGGAAAAAAAAGTCATGTGCTCGCCGCCATGCACTTGCCGGAAAACGTGATTGACAGCGCGCTCCGGGTGAGCTTTTCGCGGGAAAATAAGCCGGAAGACATAGACGTGCTTTGCGCCGCTCTGCAAGAAGGGTACGAACATATTTACCGAAAGGGCAAATTGTAGGGACGAATTGTATTCGCCCGCAAAAAGGGAAAATAATGAAAGAAGTCTTGCTGGTCAAAACCGGGGAGCTTGCTCTGAAAGGGCTTAACCGGGGAACGTTTGAGGAAGTTCTGATCAAAAACATAAAACGCGCGCTTTTGGGGTTGGGATCGGTCGAAATCATCAAAGCGCAATCGACAATATATATTGAGCCTCCGGCGGAAAACTTTGACTTTTCCCAAGCCGAAAACCTGATTTCAAAGGTATTTGGCATTGCCGCGTTTTCCCGTGCCGCCGCGGTTTCCAAAGACATAAACACCATTCTGGAAACCGCCTGTGTTTATTTGGCTCCGATACTGAAAACTGCCAAAACCTTCAAGGTAGAATCTAAACGCGCGGACAAAACCTTTGGGTTGACCTCGCCGGAAATTTCCGCGCGATCCGGCGAGGCAATCCTGGCGGAGTTCCCTCACTTAAGGGTAGATGTCAACGAGCCGGAGCGGCGGGTGACGATTGAAATCCGCGAACGCCTGGCGTATATATACGAAGGAAAAATCCCCGGAGCGGGAGGTTTGCCGGTTGGTACGGGAGGCTATGCCGCCGTGCTGATCTCCGGCGGCATTGACAGTCCGGTTGCAGCGTGGATGATGGCAAAACGCGGGATTAAGCTGATGGCGGTGCATTTCGCCAGCCCCCCATACACCGGCGAACGCGCCGAGATGAAAGTGCGCGCGCTCCTCACGCGTGTGGGCGAATACGCCGGGCAAATCAAGCTGTTTATCGTGCCGTTTACCGAAATTCAGGAACAAATTGCCAAAAACTGCCCGGAAGATTTGGCTACCGTGCTGGGAAGGCGATTTATGATGAAAGCCGCTGCCCGTTTAGCTCGGCGTGAGGGAGCCGCCGCTCTGATTACCGGAGAAAGCGCCGGGCAGGTGGCCAGCCAAACGCTTCAGGCTCTTGTCTGCACGGACGACGCCGCGGGATTGCCGGTACTGCGACCGCTTATCGGCATGGACAAAGAAGAAATCATCCGCATTGCCCGTAAAATTGACACATTTGACATTTCTGTTTTGCCATATGAGGATTGCTGCTCTGTCTTTACTCCCAAACACCCTCGCACACGCCCGAAGCTGGAAAAGGTCTTGGAAGCGGAAAAAAAGATTGACGGGGAAGCGTTGCTCGTGAAGGCACTGGCTTTCACGAAAATTGAAAATTGAAAACAAAAAGGGTGAGTAAATTGCTTAACGCGGAAATCATCTCTGTGGGAACCGAGCTTCTGCTCGGCGATGTCACGGATACAAACACCCAGTTCATTTCTCGCCAAATGGCGGTACTTGGGATTGGCGTGTATTATCAATCTTCCGTGGGAGATAACGGCAAACGTCTCCGAAGGCTTTTGGCGGAGGCGGTCAGCC
>JAISRF010000066.1 GCA_031273775.1 Oscillospiraceae bacterium | reverse complement strand
TTTTTGAGACTTTTTTTGGCGGGAAACCCGCAGGATTATCTTTTCCGAATCCCGGACTTTTTCAACCGCCACACAAAACTCGATCTTGTGGCACTTTCAAAAGTGAAAACTTTTGCGGAATTTCTGGAAATTATCCATATGCCCGGGCTTGTCCAAACCCTCCGAGCACTTGCCCCTCAAGACGGAGAAACCATTGATTATACCATGATTGAGGCGGCAATGGATTCATTTTTGTACAGCCGCCTGGACGTGCTGATAAACAAGAATTTTACCGGCTCCACACGGGAGGAACTCCGCCGGGTTTACGGCATAAAAGCGGAGTTGGACAATGTTAAAATGATTTACCGCGCAAAAAAATATTATGGCGCGTCAACCGACGCAATCCGCGCCAAACTGCTACCCTGTGAACATGGTCTGATAAACAAACGTCGTCAAAACGCGCTGATAATGTCCGCCACACCGGAAGAATTTTTGCGTGTGCTGGGCACCACGCCATACGGCAAGGTTTTCGCCCAATTAGAGGAAGACGGAAACGGGATTGACCTTTTGGCAAACCGTTTTTTATATAAACAGGTGCGGAGTCTAATGCGCTTTTCCAACAATCCGGCAGTGGTAATGGCCTGTTGCGTTACACTGTTTGAGTTTGAGATTGACGACGTGACCAATATTTTGGAAGGAATCCGGTACAGACTCCCGCCGGATGAAATAGCAAAGCTGCTGGTACGAAGTTAAATGTATTCTGAATTAAAAAAGAGGTCTTAATTTTGTCCGTTCAAAAGATGAAATTGCTCAGTATCATGGGGCAATACAGGCAATTGGGAACCGCGCTGGACGTGTGCGTGAAAAGCGGATGTTGCCACCCGGAAGATACCGCCGCCCTTGTGTCCCAGAGTTCCGGCTTTACCCGCGTTTCCGATGAAAACCCCTATTTTCAGCCGTTCACTCGCCTCAACGACATTTTAAGCGCGCTGGGGATAAAACCGCGCCAACTTCCCGATTTTACTCCCACGCCGGAAACGGAACTCAAGGAATACATCAATACTTTGGAAGAGCGCGTGGTTACCTTGAGCGTTGAACGCGCCCAAATCTGCCGTGATTTGGAATCCACGAAACTTTCAATTGAACTTTTGCGGCATTTTCTGGGCTTGAAAATACAGCTGGACAAGGTCTTTGGCGGTCAGTTTATCAAGGTTAGATTCGGGCGTTTGCCCGCGGAAAGTTTCGCAAAGCTCCGCGCATATGACGATAATCCGTACCTACTGTTCTTCCCTTGCTCCAACGATGGCAGCTATTATTTTGGAATGTACGTTACGCCCAAGGATCGGAGTGAGGAAATAGACCGCATTTTCGCCAGCCTGTTTTTTGAGCGACTTCGCATACCTGATTCATCCGGTACGCCCGAGGACGCCATAAATGAACGGATTCAGAGCCGGGACAAGGCAGCGGAGCGGATGCGGTTGCTGGATGCCCGGCTGGAGGAATTAAAGTCGGAATCACAGGAAAAAGCCCTTGCGGTTTATTCGCAGATTAAACTCCAGTACGATGAATTCGAAGCCCGCCGGTTTTCCGCCCGTTATCACAACTCTTTCCTGCAAATTTTGTGGGTGCCGGAGCGGGACACGGAGCGCTTAGGCAAACAGCTTGACCAAATAGACGGTATTGAGTTTACCTTTGACAACCCTCGTGGACAGACACCGCCCGTGAAGCTCAGAAATCCGCGCGGCTTCCGCGTTTTCGAGTTTTACGTCGGAATGTTCGGGCTCCCCAATTACCGCGAGGTTGACCCCACCTTGTTTGTCGCGGTGACCTATACGCTCTTTTTCGGCATCATGTTCGCGGACTTTGGGCAGGGGCTGCTTTTATCAATTGCGGGTTTTGTGATGTGGAAATTCAAAGGGATGAAGGTCGGCAAAATTTTGGTTCCGTGCGGCATTTGCGGTGCGTTATGGGGCGTGGTGTTCGGCAGTTGTTTCGGATTTGAAGAGGTGTTCGACCCGCTGTACGGCGCATTGGGCTTTGAAGGGAAGCCGATACATGTTATGGACAGCGTATTAAGTATTCTCATGCTCTCGGTAGGTTTGGGTATGGCGATGCTAATGGTTGCCATGGTGATTAACATTTACTCCTGCTTTAAGCGCCGGGATTTCGAAAACGCTGTTTTTGGCGCCAACGGGGCGGCGGGGTTATGTTTTTACGGTTCAGTGGTGCTGTATGCTTTGGGAATATTCATGAATATCACGCTTATGCCGGTGGGAGTGTTCGCGGTGGTTGCCGCGGTCACGTTGCTGCTCATATTTTCACGTGAACCGTTAGGGTGTTGGTTGTTCAAGACACCGCGTGAGAAAGAAAGTGCGGGTGACTTTGTGATGAAAAGCTTCTTCGAGTTGTTTGAAACGGTGCTCAGTTACGTGACCAATACGGTTTCTTTCATGCGAGTGGGCGCGTTCGTGCTGGTGCACGCCGGAATGATGATGGCGTTTTTCGCGTTAGCCGACATGGTTGGCACCGGATTGGCGCCGGTTATGATTGTTTTGGGTAACGCGCTTGTGTTGGCGTTGGAGGGGCTTTTGGTGGGTGTGCAGTCTTTGAGGCTGGAATATTACGAACTTTTCTCCCGTTTCTTCACAGGAGACGGAAGACCGTTTAAGCCGCTCTCCGTTTAATGGAAAATTGTGGCGTTGCCGTTGGCGATGGAGTGAAAAATAAATTAAACTTGCCGCGGCAATTACCTGTCAACTGAAAAACCGAGGTTTCGCCTCTTCATATATAACATAAATTTTCGGGGGTTT
>JAISRF010000045.1 GCA_031273775.1 Oscillospiraceae bacterium | reverse complement strand
CTGCTCCAAAGCGGTTTTGTAAATACTTATATTGTAGAGCTTTTCAATATCGTAATCCTTGCCCTGGGTATACCCGAATTCGACAACGCCGTTTTTCAATATCGTGGTTGCCTTTTTATCGGGATCGGGCACCGATTTCGCGTGACCGCCGTAGACCTCATATTCAATCTGGGATTTTTCAATGGTGATGTACTTTGCCACGTCGTCGATGGTTTTCGCGTGGTTGTCCTGCGTAAACTTATACGCCTTTATAAGCGCGCGCTCAAACGCGGCGTAGGTGTTTGGACTTTGCTTCAACGCGCCGGTAAGAGCGACCTGACGGCAGCAGGGCTGATCCTCAAAATCATCAATTTCGTTGCAGTAGTACACAACGGTATGTCCCGCCGCTTTGGCGATGGAGGCATAGGGCGAGTAGACCGAAACGGCGTCTATTTCATTACCGGAGAGCGCGTTATAAGCGTCCTTCTGACTTTCAAAATAGACGATGTTGACCTTGTCGGCGCCCGTGCCGATTGCGAGATTCGCGTTTTTAAGAAGCACAAGCAGCTCATAGTCCTGAACGCTGTTCTTAACAGTGGCGACGTTGCGGCCTTTCAGAATGGTGATGTCGCCTTCCTTAAAGCCCGCGGGAACTAAACCCGATTTGATAACATAACCATGGCCGTTAGTCATGGCACCGCCGAAAACGGAGATGTCGTGTCCCGCCGCCTGATTGGTGATCGTGGGAACCGAGCCGATAAACGCCGCGTCAAGCTGTCCGCCCTCAAGACCCGCGACAAGCTCTCCGGCGCTGGCGAATTGGGTTACGGCGACCGTCAGTCCTTCTTCTTTAAAGAAGTTTTCTTCCGCGGCGACAAAAGCGAGAAGGTGGGCGGTTGAATTCAAATGACCTACCGTAAAGGTTGTTTTTTCCGGTGTGCCTTTTTGGGAGGCTCCGCTTTCGGAAGTGGGCTGTGAAGAATCGCCGGAATTTGTGCCGCATCCGGTAAATACCGAAAGCGTAAGCAGGGCGATCACTAAAATGGAGACGATTTTTTTCATGGTAATATTCCTTTCAAAAATAAATAATTTGCTGACAAAAAAACAGGATTACATCGCGGATGCGCAACATCGCGGAAAGCGGCTGACTCCGAACCGCCTCATACACATTCGACCATTCTTGACATTTAGCGCTTTTGAAACGATTGAATACATATGGATGACCTCCTTTCCGAATTTCACAATACATATATACCATATGTACATGGCAGGAATTATAGCATGAGTTGCCATCGTTGTCTAATTCAAAACATCTATTACCCGTTATAGCTTAAAACTATAGCTGTAAATATCGTTTGATCTCGTTAAGATAGCTTTCCGCCGCTTCGCTTAACACGCCGTATTTCTTTTTTATATAACCGATTTCCATCAACCCGATTTGATTTTCGGCGTCTTGCTCAAAAGGAATCGCAATGTATTCATCGCCGTTGAGTTTATTGTAAACGATACCGGAGCAAAGGGTGTAGCCGTTCACCCCGACCATCAAATTCAACATGGTCGCCCGGTCGCAGGCTTTGATAATCCGGGGATAGCGGTTTTCACTCAATATTTCCTCCGCGAAGTAGAAAGACCCGTTCTCTCCCTGTTCAAAGGAAAGACAGGGATAATCGTGCAGTTGCGGGAAGCGTATGGACTTTTCTTTCGCCAAAGGATGACCTTTCCACAAATACACATGGACATCGCAGTTGATAAGATGATGAAACGCAAGCTCGTTTTCATCCAGCATCTTTTCGATAATCTTACGGTTGAAATTGCTTAGATATAAAATGCCGATCTCGCTGCGGAGTGTGCCGACGTCCCGTATTACGTCATAGGTTTTGGTTTCACGGATAGCAAACTCATAATTTTTTGTATCGAAGCGCTTTACCGTTTCCACAAACGCCTTGACCGCAAAGGAATAGTGCTGTGTGGAGACGCCGAATTTTCGTTTTATGTCGCCTGTTTTGTCGTACTTCAGGAGCAGCAGATCATATTGCTGGTACACCTGCCGGGCATACATCAGAAACTCTTCCCCTTCGCTTGTAACCACGACTCCTCTGCTGCCTCGCAGAAAGATTTGAATTCCGGCGTATCGTTCCAATTCCTTGATGGCATTAGTCAGAGAAGGCTGCGAAATGGTAAGTTTTTCCGCCGCCTTATTCATAGAGCCGGTTTCGGCTACGATGAGCGCATAATAAATTTGCTGTAACGTCATATGTGATGCTCCTTCCCCATATCCATAGTGTAAATACCTACCAGCAGACTTTCTGTCTTGGCGATTTCACGTCCTGTGGCAAAAGCGTCCTTCTTCTTTACTCTTGACATTTGGATTGCCTCCAATTATAATGTATTAAGCAGATAAGTTTACTATGTTATTATATTCGGCGAATTCTGATTTGTCAACCCCTGTTTGGAAAAATTCTCTTTGACAAAACGCCGATTTTATGATACACTCAACAAATGAACCGAGCAATAAATATCTATGCAAAAAAAGGCAATGTGTACGCAAGCGCGCTCCGGAACCAACGGTGCAGACTGAAACAATGTAACTAAGAGGTGCTATTTTGAACTACCATTTCGCCGACCGTGTGCTTACCTTGCAACCATCCGCCATCCGTGAAATCTTAAAATTCACATCTTTTCCAGGGATTATCCCTTTCGCGGCGGGCAACCCCGCGCCGGAAGCCTTTCCCGTAGCCCAAATCGCAGAAATTACGGCAAACATATTCCGGGAGCGTCCGGTGGAAGCTCTGCAGTACTCCGTTACCGAGGGTTACATGCCGCTGCGTGACCGCCTGAAAAGGCACATGGCCGAAAAGCACGGCGCCTTTCGCCGGGGCGACGAGCTGATTATTACCTCCGGCGCGCAGCAGGTTATGGAACTGACCGCCAAAACCCTTTGTAACGAGGGGGATGTGATACTCTGCGAAGCCCCCAGCTTTATCGGCTCGCTCAACGCTTTCCGCTCTTTCAACGCGCGGCTTTGCGGAATCCCGCTCCAGCCGGACGGAATGGATTTGGAAGCGTTGAAAACCGCCTTACAACGGGAGAAAAACGTCCGGTTTATCTACGTTATCCCCAATTTTCAAAACCCTGCCGGTATAACCACCTCGCTTGAAAAACGCCGGGAAATATACCGGCTGGCAAAACGCTTCGACGTCATGATTTTGGAAGATAACCCCTACGGCGATATTCGCTTTTCCGGCGAAGATATTCCGCCGATCAAGTCGCTGGATGAGGACGGAATAGTGGTGTACGCCGGGTCTTTTTCAAAGATTTTGTCCCCCGGAATGCGCGTGGGCTGGTGTGTCGCGCCCGCCGAGGTATGCGCGAAAATCATAGTGTGCAAGCAGGTGTCGGACGTCCACAGCAACATTTTGGCGCAATTGATCGCGGACGAATTCATGGGCAAAACCGATTTTCAGGGGCACCTCACCCGAATCCGCGATATCTACCGCCGAAAGGCGACCCTCGCCATGAAACTGATTGACCGGCACCTTTGTCCCCGGGTGAGCTACAATCCCGTTGAGGGCGGGCTGTTTATCTGGTGCAAACTTTCGGAGGGCATAAACATGCCGGATTTTTGCAGAAAAGCGCTGGAAAACCGCATAGCGGTAGTGCCGGGAAACGCCTTTCTGGTGGACGAAAGCGAACCCTGTGACAGTTTTAGAATCAATTTTTCCACCCCGACGGAAAAACAGCTGATTGTTGGAATGGAAGTTCTTGGTAAATAGGCAGTGGACAGTTAATGTATTGTTGCGGCAAGCCGTTATTTGCATGGGCAGTTCTCTGTGTCTGCCCTGTATAGACAGGAGAATTGCAATGGAATCCAATCAAACCCCGAAGAAGCGTGTGTTTTCCGCAATCCAGCCGAGCGGCATGTTAACGCTGGGCAATTATTTGGGTGCGCTTAAAAATTGGGTGAGCCTGCAGGAGAGCTACGACTGCATATATTCCGTAGCGGATTTGCACGCCATTACCGCGCGGCAGGAACCGGCTCTGCTACGCAAACAGGTGACGGAAACGTTTGCCCTGCTGCTGGCGGTTGGAATAAACCCGGAAAAAGCGGCGGTGTTCGTACAGTCGCATGTGCCTGCCCACGCCGAGCTGGCGTGGGTACTGTCCTGTTTCACGCAGTTTGGGGAGCTGGGGCGTATGACGCAGTTCAAGGACAAATCCATCCGCCACGCGGACAACATTAACGCCGGACTGTTTTCGTACCCTTGCCTGATGGCGGCGGACATTCTGCTTTACCGCGCCGATTATGTGCCGGTGGGGGAAGATCAGCGCCAGCATTTGGAGTTGTCAAGGGATATTGCCGTGCGTGTGAACGGGTTATATAATGATGCGTTCACTGTGCCGGACGCCCTGATCCCGAAAATCGGGGCGCGGGTGATGTCGCTCCAGGATCCGCAAAAAAAGATGTCCAAGTCGGATCCAAACGCCGGCGCGTGGGTGGCGTTATTGGATAAACCCGACGATATCCGGCGCAAATTCAGACGCGCCGTCACCGATTCCGGCAGTGAAGTTCATGTTGCCCAGGGCAAGGACGGCGTCAATAATCTGATTGGCATTTACGCCGCCTTGACCGGGAAATCCGTACCGGAAATTGAGCGGGAGTTTGATGGCCGGGGCTACGGTGACTTTAAAGCGGCGGTCGGAGAGGCGGTTGTGGAAGCGCTCACCCCCGTGCAGGAACGCTTTGCCCGACTGATTGCCGACAAAGCCGGGCTTGAACGCCTGATGGCCGAGGGAGCCGAAGCCGCCGGAAAAATCGCCGGGCGGGTGCTGGCGAAGGTTTATAGAAAAATCGGATTAAGATAGAAAGGAACATCGCCGGATGAATATCGAAAAACTTCTGCGTCTTTTGGAGGAAAACGCGCGTTACACCAACAGCGACCTTGCCGTCATGCTCGGAGAACCCGAGGAGGCAGTGGCAGTGGCTTTGGCTGATCTGGAAAAAAACGGAATTATACGGGGCTATAAACCGGTTATCAATTGGTCAGCCATTGACGACCGGCAGGTGACTGCGCTGATAGAACTGAAAGTGACGCCAAAGAAAGATGTGGGTTATGAGGAAGTCGCCGCTTACATCAGCAAATTTGACGAGGTGGAAACGGTTTACCTTATTTCCGGAGGTTTTGATTTAGCGGTGATAGTCCGGGCAAAAACTCTGAAAGAGGTGGCGGAATTTTCTTCGAAACACCTCAGCACCATCGAATCGGTGACCGCTGTTTCTTCTCATTACGTACTTAACCAATATAAGGATATGGGCGTGAAGCTGAGAGAGCCGGACACAGATGACAGGGGGCAGATGTCGTTTTGATGGATTCAACCTGTCCCGACATGGTTTCCGGCTCCGCCCTTACAGCGCTCACTCAGCCGGCGGCGTGGGACGAGGCGCGCTACCGGCGTCTGCTTAACCCGGTGGTGACGGCGCTGGCACCCTCGGGAATCCGCCGTTTTTTTGATTTGGCCGAAACCATGACCGACGTCATTTCGCTGGGCGTGGGAGAACCGGACTTTCAAACCCCGTGGCATATCCGGGACGCCGGAATTCAGTCGCTTAAAGCGGGCAAAACCCGCTATACCTCCAACGCCGGACTGATGGAACTCCGTCAGGAAATCGCCGCGTATATGAACCGGAAATACAGCTTGGAATACGCCCCGCAAGGCGAGATTCTGGTCACCGTAGGTGGCAGCGAGGCCATTGACTGCTGTATCCGCGCTCTGCTTTCCGCCGGCGATGAGGTGATTATCCCTGAGCCCAGCTTTGTCTGTTACCCTCCGATTGTGGCGCTGTGCGGCGGTAAAACGGTGTTTGTGCACACCCGTGCTGAGGATGAGTTCCGCCTGACGGGCGCGGCTTTGCGCGCGGCCATTACCCCCAAAACCAAACTGCTTGTTCTCCCTTTTCCAAATAACCCCACCGGCGCGGT
>JAISRF010000230.1 GCA_031273775.1 Oscillospiraceae bacterium | reverse complement strand
AGGCACAGTTCTCCAATACAATCTATATTCTTACTGCCATAACAATCCAATAAATCTCGCCGACCCAACAGGTAATATTCCTATAAATCCGGTAGGAATGCTGATTGGCGGCGCAGTCGGCATAGTGGCGGGGGTTCTCCTTGCGGATTTGCTTGGATATACAGGGATAAAAAAGACACTATTCATTGCCGGGTGCGCGGCGGCGGGTGCCATTATTGGCAATTTTCTTGCACCGTATATGACAAAGCTACTTGCCTTAGCGAAAGCAAAAATTGCAGCCTCGGCAACACTAACCGCTGTGTCAAAAACTGTAATTGACTATGCAAAAAAGGCATTAGGTAGTGTTACTAAATTCGTTGTGAGTAGCAAGCACTTATTAGGAGCGGGAGGAAATTATGCAAAATTCAATACGAATAGCCATTCAACTATAAGAGGATGGATTTCTGAAGCACTTAGATATGGGAGCAACTTTAAAGTTAACAGTTCAGATTCATATTACATTGTCTATAATATGGGAAAAGTAATTGGAACAAAAGGGGAAAAATTTATTCGGGTTGTCTTTACGATGGCTGGAAAAATCATTACCGCCTATCCGCAGAAATTGGTGATAAGATATGATTGATTTTAAATTTTTAGTTACCCATAGAAATGCTAATTGGCATAATGATGACGGCTTTTGGTTTCTTGAGTATGAGGGCAATCTTAAAATTATCATTAACTCTAAGGTCTTTTTTTGCCAGCCGTATATAATAATATTAGAATTTCTTAGGGATGCAGTAAACTGGGTTAGTAATCCTGATAAATCGGCAAATATGCTCTATAACTGCATTGAAACCGATGACAATCCGTTGATAAGTTTTATAAATCAAAACGATGGATGGTTAATTAAATCCCCATGGCAAAATTTTGTTTCCAGCTACTTATTTTGCAGGAACGAGTTAGAACAAGCGGTTATTGATTTGAGGCAGAGTGTTGAAAGTCAACTTAATTGATTAACTTAAACCACCAGCTATGCTGGTGCGAGTTGTAGGAAACCGTGGTGGGTATGGCGAGAAAAACGCCCCAATGTTATAATGATTATGGACGCACTTGGTCAATATTTAGCAAGAAAATCAGGCGGCCAAATGCGCCAAATCGGCAATGGTAGCACCCAAGAATTGATTCTCAATTCTCAACTCTCAACTCTCAATTCTCAATTTGCGGTCAGAGACCGCATTGGCCTCTATCTCAACGGCAAGACCCATTTTGGTCAGTTGCCGGAAAAAGCGGCGCTGTATGTCTGTGTTGACAAAGGGGGAGGTAAAGCTGATATTCATGTTGTCTTCATAGGAGCAAAAGCAAATCTGAAGCTTCTCCGTACTGGTGAAAATATCAAACAGCCGAATATATGGATTTGTCTCGTCCGGCATACGGATTCTGCCTAAATTTGAAACCGCAGCCGTGACCTCACGGGACGCAAAGGAATAAGCAATACTCATACATAGATTCTTAACCGTCAGCGGCACTAACCGCACAAAAAGATTGCGCTCAAAACCGAGCAACTTGTTCAGCCGGGTTTGCAGGTACTCCACGTTGAGATTGCGAGCAAAACATTCTTTGGCACAGGCTATCACCTCTTCCAGCGTACCGTTATTGTTTTGAAAATCGCAAACAATATCGATCAGGCTGAAAAAATTACGCGTCGATTTCGAATCAAAAAATTGGCGCAGATTGACAGGAACGGTAATCACCACCGGTTTTTTTGCGTCGTGCGCGCTCATTTCTTCGCGGATGGCTCTCATCAGCAACGCGGTGATAAACGCGGTGACGGTAGCGCCGTATTCGCGAGCTTTGGCGAGGAGCGCGCCGGCAGAGACGCTTCCTTCAATAATATTCATGCGCCATTCGGCTTCTTTTGCGCCTTTAAGCTGATATGCGGCGCGTTTTTTTGATCCGGGAGTCCGGTTCAATTCCGCAAGGCTTTCTCCGGAACCGCGAGCGAAGTTTGCCGGGCCGTTTATGCCTTTGATTTCCTCTGATTTTTTGCTCCGGTCATAATACTTGTTAAAGCTGTCGGTCATTTTCTGTGCTTGGGACGCGTCGTAGTCGATTGACGCAGCTTTTGCCATGGTGTCCGGATGCGCCAATTTAAGATAATCAAGTACCAGGGTCTTCAAAAACTGCAACGCGCCCGTCCCGTCGGTCAGCGCGTGATACACTTCAAGGTTAATGCGCTTACCGTACCAGGTTACATCAAACAGAAGCGTCTTACGGGAAAGGTAAATGGTGGAGCAGGGCGGATCCTTCTCCCTGTGTACCAAAGGGCGCAGGCCGCTTTGCTCTAAATAATACCAAAACATACCGGGTTTTAAGACAGTTCTAAACCCCGGAAAATCATCCATGGTGCTGTCCAACGCCGCCTGAAGCAGACTTTCATCAATACCCTCCCGTAGTTCACAACTGAACCGGAATACTCTTGTATCTGACTTTCCGCTGGTGGGCGGAAAAATTTTAGCGGCGTTGTCGAGCTTATACCATGCCTTTTGCGCCGGGTCATTCATTTACTTTTCCGTCCTTTCCTAAAAATTCCCGACCCTTAAGTTTTGCGTAAAAACTGATTGATGAGTTCATAGCTTTCTTTTACCGCCGAAAAAGTCGCCGGTAAGGTGAAATACCCGTGCAGGGCATTGTCTATTCTGCGCACGGTCACGGAGTTTCCGGCCTCTTTCAATTTCCGTCCGTATTCTTCGCCCTCGTCACGCAAAGGGTCGAACTGCGCCGTAATGATCAGGGTGTCCGGCTGATTCGAAAAATCAAACGCCAGCAACGGCGCCAGGTATTGGTTGCCTCGGTCTTCTTCTTTCGGGCAATACAGATCCATATAATCACAAATATGCTTTGCGGTCAGGATGTAGCCCGTTCCGTTCTCCGAAACCGAGCCAAACGGAGAACTTTCCGTATGGTTATTGTACGTGGCGGGGTAGATTAGAATTTGCCGATCCACGGTTTTTTCGCCTCTGTCACGCATGTACAGGGAAAGCGCAGCGGCCAGGTTGCCTCCGGCGCTGTCTCCCGCCAAAGTAACCGGGTACGGTGAGCCGGACACTTTGAGCCAACGCATAATTGTCCGAACGGCTTTGCGGCAATCTTGAAGCGCGGCGGGGAACGGGTACTCGGGCGCGAGACGGTAGTCAACCGCAATAATTACGTGGCCGGTTTGCCGCGCCATGGTCAGGCAGCATTTTTCGTAACTTTCCAGGTCTCCCGTAACCCATCCGCCGCCGTGCAGAAAAATAATGACGGGATATTTCGCTGCCGCAAAGTTTTCTATTTTTTTGTTGACCGGAGAAAACAGCCGGAGGAGTATTTTGTGTTCTTTGTTTCTTAGAATATGGTTCCAGGTGCGGTAATTTAATTTGATACGCGGTTTTTTTACCATGCGTTCCAGCCGGCGGATTTTATTATAATTCTTTTTTATATTCACGTCAACATTGGACAACGCTCGGAGCGCCGCCTGCATATATTTGTTAATCGCCATTTCTTCCGCCTTATAATCATATTTCGTCGCTTCCAGGTGCGTTAAGATTAATTATATACATAAAAATCTTCCGGCAGTAGGATAGTGCTCTTTCTTTAGTAGTATAATGGATAGCGTTATTTTTGTCAATATGGTTAAATGAAGGTACTGAACCAATTCTTTTACTTGACATTAACCCGAACTTCCTTTATTATGGCACTTGCGAGTTAAAACTTGGAGGCGCCATATGTCTTTGTATCCGTTGCTTCTGCGCCCTGTACTGAAGAACATGCTGTGGGGCGGCACAAAGTTAATTACGCAATACGGACGAAAGTCCGAAAACCCTACCGTTGCCGAAAGCTGGGAGCTTTGTTGCCACCGAGACGGGATGTCCGTCATTGAAAACGGCGAACTCTCCGGGCGAACCCTTGCCGAAATCACGAAAATGGACAAAGGGCTTTTGGGGAGCGCGTGCGAACGTTTCGACCGCTTTCCCGTGCTGATTAAGTACATCGATGCGGCGGACATTCTGTCTATTCAGGTACATCCAGGAAACGAATACGCGCTTGCCAATGAGGGCGATTTGGGCAAAACCGAAATGTGGTACGTGCAGGATTGTGAACCCGGCGCGTTTTTGTACTATGGTTTCAACCGCGAAATCAGCAGGGATGAATTTGCAGCGCGTATTCAAAACAATACGCTCCCCGAGGTTTTGAACCGGGTTTTCGTAAAGCCCGGCGACACGCTTTTGGTGGAGGCCGGCACGCTCCACGCAATCGGCAAAGGGATTTTGATTGCGGAGATTCAGCAGAATTCAAACTCCACTTACCGTGTGTACGATTTTGGACGCTTGGACGCGGCGGGCAACCCGCGGGAACTCCACGCGCAAAAGGCGCTGGACGTCACGGTTTTAAAGCCACCCGTCCGTAAGCCGGGGGCAATCGGCAAGCGTGAAAGCTTTGCCGGGTTTGACCGTACGCTGCTTTCCGGCTGCGACTGGTTTACCGTTTATGAACTCTGTGTTCACGGGGAATGTCCGCTTTGCGCGGACGGCGTGTCTTTTCATTCCCTTTTGTGTCTTGACGGCGGGCTTGAATTGCGGTATGATATAAAGAGTTTGAGCCTTTGTGCCGGAAGCAGCGTTTTCGTTCCGGCAAATCTCGGCGATTACACACTGTCCGGCACCGGCAAGGCGCTGCTGACGCTTGAAAAATAAAATTGCGTGAAACGCGCCACAATTCTCAATTCTTAATTCAAAAAGTGGGGTTAATCAGCATGAAAACTTACATAGGCATTGATTTGGGCGGCACTAATATTGTCTGCGGCGTGGTGGAGGAAAATTATAACATTGTAGGCTCCGCTTCGGTCAAGACCAATCTTCCCCGCCCCGCGGAGGCTATCATGGACGACATGGTCAAGGCCGCCGAGCTGGCCGCCGAAAACGCGGGAATTAAGCTCAGTGACGCCGAATGGGTGGGTGTGGGCTCTCCCGGAACCATTAACAGTGACACGGGCATTGTGGAATATTCCAACAATATTCAGTTTTACGACGTTCACATGCGGGATTATTTGAAAGCCCGCTTAGGGCGTGACATTTACCTCGACAACGACGCTAACGCCGCCGCTTACGGCGAGGTGCTGGCGGGGGGCGCGAAGGGCGCAAAAAACGCCGTGGTCATCACGCTTGGAACCGGCTTGGGAAGCGGTATTATTGTTGAAGGGAAAATGGTGCGCGGCGCGAATTTCGGCGGCGGAGAGTTTGGGCATACCGTCATTGTGTACGGCGGACGCGAATGCACGTGCGGACGTAAGGGCTGTCTGGAAGCTTACGCCAGCGCGACCGGTCTTATCAATATAACAAAAGAAACCATGAAACAAAATCACAGTTCCCTCATGTGGGCGCTGTGTGAGGGTGATTTGAACAACGCGTCCGGACGAACGGCGTTTTCCGCCGCAAAGGAGGGGGACGCGGCCGGACAAAAGGTCGTGGACGAATATTTGGGGTACCTTGCCTGCGGTATTTCCAACGCGGTAAACATTTTCCAGCCGGAAGTCGTCTGCATCGGCGGCGGAATCAGCAACGAAGGGGAAAATTTGCTCGCGCCGCTTAGGGAATTGGCGGCTGGAGAGGATTATACCAAAAACAGCGAAAAACGCACAAAACTTGTTCGCGCCACCCTTGGCGGAAACGCCGGGATTATCGGCGCGGCGTTTTTGGGAAACCTTTAATCCAATTCCATTCTCCATTATCAATCAAAAAAACGGAGTGACTTCTATGAAGCGTTATTTGGCGATCGACATCGGCGCCTCCAGCGGGCGGCACATTTTGGGCTGGCTGGAGGGCGGCAAAATCCGCACAAAAGAAGTGTACCGCTTTGAAAACGGCGCCGCAATGAAAAACGGCTTGCTTTGCTGGGATGTCGATGCGCTGTTTTCTCACGTTCTGGCGGGCCTGCGGGTTTGCGGCGAACAGGGGATGCCGCCGCAAAGCGTGAGTATTGACACGTGGGGCGTGGATTTTGTCCTGCTCGGCGCCGACGGAAACCGTTTGGGAGAAGCGGTTGCCTACCGTGATAAGCGCACCGACGGCATGGACTCAGAAGTCGAAAGGTACATCTCTTTTCCGGAGCTTTACGCCCGCACAGGCATCCAGAAGCAACCCTTTAACACCATTTATCAGCTCATGGCGCTCAAAAAGAACAGCCCGGAGTTGCTGGAACAGGCCGATAAGCTCCTGTTTGTGCCGGATTACTTGCATTACCGGCTTTGCGGCGAACTGGCGAATGAATATACGGAGGCTTCCACCTCCGCGCTGGTAAACGCTCACACCCGCGACTGGGACTGGGAGCTTTTGCGTTTGCTGGGTTTGCCGGAACGCCTGTTTATGCCCGTTACCCCGGCGGGAACGGCACTGGGCGGTTTGACGCCGGCGATTCAGAAAGAGGTGGGATTTAACTGTTTGACAGTGCTTCCCGCCTCCCACGACACCGGAAGCGCATATCTTTCCGTGCCTGCGAAGGACGACCGCAAGGTTTATGTTTCAAGCGGCACCTGGAGTCTTTTGGGAATTGAAAGCGAAGCACCCATAATAAATGAAGAAGGCCGCGCCGGCAATTTCACCAATGAAGGCGGCTACAACGCCCGAACCCGGTTTTTGCAGAATATCGCGGGGCTGTGGATGATTCAGTCTGTACGAAATGAACAAGGCCGACAATATTCCTTTGCCCAGTTGGAAGAAATGGCAAAGGCGAGCGAGTATAACTACATAATTGACCCGAACGACCCCGCATTTTTTGCCCCCGAAAGCATGATTGGCGCGGTTAAAACCATTTGCGCCCGGGGTGGCTTCGCGCCCCCGGAAACCATCGGCGATGTAATGCGGTGCATTTATTTAAGTCTTGCCGAATGCTATGCCCACGCCGTGCGGAATTTGGAGAAGATTACCGGGCGCAAATTCACCGGCATAAACATTGTGGGCGGTGGCACCAAGGACGGCTACCTGAACGGCCTGACGGCGAAAGCGAGCGGTCTGCCCGTGTGGGCCGGCCCCACGGAGGGAACCGTAATTGGCAACCTGATTGTGCAGTTTATTGCGGACGGAGTGTTTGAAAACTTGCGGGAAGCGAGATGCGCCGTGGCGGAAAGCTTTGAGATTAAGGAATATTTGCCGTGAACTCCGCGGAATCCACTTAAGGTATAATTCATTTGACAAATAGCGGCTTGTCCTTTATAATGTGGTCATCATGGTGTACGGGGGCAAAATATGCGGGTTTCGCTTATTTCATATACAAAACAGGCGGAGCAGGTAGTTGCCTCTGCCGCCAAGCTGTGCTACTCTCCTTCCGCCATTGACGGGATTTTGGAGGGACTGACCCCGGAAAAGACAGCCGGCTTTGTCGAGATGCTGGCTGAAATCGGGCACGAAAGCCCCATTGAGCACGCCTGCTTTACCTTTGGAATTGAAGGGGTTTCCCGTTCACTGCTGGCGCAGATTACCCGTCACCGGATTGCCTCATATTCGGTACAGAGCCAGCGTTATGTCCGGGAGGTACAGTTTGAATATGTCACGCCGCCGGAAATTGCCGCGGACAAACAGGCGCTGACAGTTTATAAGGCCGCCATGTCCGCCGCGCAGGAAAGCTATGACCGGCTTTCCGACCTGCTTAAAAAAACACACAAAGCCCGGTTGATTGCCGGAGGGCTTGACCCGAAACGGGCCGATCGGGACGCCGAAAAGCTGGCAATTGAAGACGCGCGGTTTACGCTTCCCAATGCCTGTGTAACCAAAATGGTCGTGACCATGAACGCGCGTAGCCTGCTCAACTTCTTTTCGCACCGGTGTTGCAACCGCGCCCAATGGGAAATCCGCGATCTGGCGGACAAAATGCTGGCTATGTGTGTGTCCGTTGCGCCAAACCTCTTCAAAGCAGCCGGGCCGCCCTGCGTTCGCGGCAAATGCGCCGAAGGAA
>JAISRF010000221.1 GCA_031273775.1 Oscillospiraceae bacterium | reverse complement strand
CTGCTCCATCGTCACCATCAATGTTAGGTCTGCCATCTAATATGTACCCTTGATAACGCTCTTTTAGAGGTGCGGCCTCACCACAGTTAGTCAGGCTCTCGACAAGATTAGCATAACCTCCATCAAGCAGATTGCTCATTATGTCCAATTTATCACAAGACACTTTTGTGTTGAATCCATCATATTCTTCGACTGCTGATATTGGCTCAACGTTGAAATGCTGAACACAGTCAATAAGTTTCTGTGCGTATGTCGAGATATAATCATTGTTTCTAAATCGCATTTTTGTAGCCTCATACAAAAACCCAGCATTTCGTTGTTTCCTTGTGTTTACAAAATACAGCGTCCATATATAACCCGCTTTTGCCGTTGCCAGTCTTTCCATTAATAACGCTTTACTCATGAATTAACCCCCTTGAGATTTTGTGATAAATCTATATAAATATCATTGTCAAAATCGAAATAGGGTATTTCGGAATTGATAATCAAATTACTTTTGCTAAACACAGTACAATCGTCACGAATCACTGCTTTTCCGGCAACAATAAATTCCATTTTGCAATTATACATACTATATTTTTTGAACTCAAATAGAATATTGGTGTAGACATTGTTGTTTCTAATGCTTAAAAATGCCAATACGCAAAAGTAAATGAGAAATAGTAGAACCCCTTGTGGGTTGGTAAAATCAAAAGCAATCATTGGCAAAACATAGGCGAGTAAAAAATCTGAGACGAGCGTATTCGATTTTCTCGCTGATAATACTTTTGCCACTCCGCTACTCTCATCCTTTTTGCTCTTCGTGTCTAAAAAGTGCAGAATGCAAATGAAACTAATAGTCAGAATAACAAGAAAGAAAAGCGCTGTTGATAACTCGACATATTTGCTTTGAAAGAGTTGAGATAGAGAGCTATATGAGTCGCTAAATATAGTCCATATGTCTATTATGGCAATAGATATCCATAGTGGTATAAACGAGGTTATAAGCATATGAAATTTGAATTTTTTATCCATTTAGCGGCCTCACTTTCTTATTTGTAAAAGCATACAGCCTCAATTATACAGTGAACGCATAATAGCGTCTCGGTACACATTGCCCTCCGGCAAGCTGACTGCTGAAAACGCTTCCTGCACTTTATAAACGGTCGTGCAATGTTCTTCCGTTATCCCCAATGGTGTAATGCAGCCGTCTTTGTACTCGCTCTCGCTGTAATCATAGGAGAGAAAATGTATGGATGCGGGCTGAGATGGAAATTTGGGAATCCTATCCTTGCCGCCCAAACGATTCAGCACACGCTCATATATCGGTTGCGGACAAACAAAGTAAAGCCCTGTTTTGCATAAATCTTCTCGTTGAAGGACTTGGCCTTTATAAATGATTTGCGGTATAATTCTTTTAGATACATTTTCCCAATTCAAGCCAACTGTATCTGCTGTAATCTCGCGATTGCTCAACAGTGATTCACGGGCTGTACGGTAATTCCCCGTTGTATCAATCGTCTGTACTTCAATGGCCGTCAATTCTTCCAATTCACCGTTTCCATCCAATTTTGCAAGAACCCAATCGACAAAATAAGAGCCTGTGCCCTCTCGGCGCGGCAAGCGCAATTCACCGCCCCAACCATGCCCGAACACCGCAACCGCACCGTTTTCCATCTTAGCCTTTTCTACTGCTGCTCGTCCGGCATACAAATTCAACTTCTGCTTAAATGCGCTATGAGCAATCGTGTAAAGCATTTTATAATCATCGGCATATAACCGATTTGGGCAACAAATCACCGTGGGCGCATCCGTGCTTTTGGCGCGAACAGCACAAACCCCGGCAATATCACGGTCACGAGATAAAATTTTTGTGCATTGCCCACCAAGAAAAGGACAAGTCCGCTTGGCGGCTGCTCGCAATGCTTCGGTTGATTTATCTTCGGAACGATACCCGAAAAACTCTGCTATGTATCCCGCCATGCCTAAACGCCCTCCTCTAACATTGATTTAATCGCCAATCCAACAGCCTTTGCCAAAAGCGGTGGAACAGCATTCCCTACTTGTGCAAACTGCTGTGCCTGTGTTCCTGTAAATACAAAATGGTCCGGGAAAGACTGTATCCTTGCCGCCTCGCGGACTGTAAATGACCTGTCCTGCGAATAATGGAAATACGAACCCCAATGCGGGTCACATTTCGTCAAGATTGTAGAGGCCAAGCCATCCGGGGCAACCCTGCCATATCGTTTGGTATGGTCGGATTTTCGCGCCCTTTGCATTCCTTTAGGGAGCAATTCGTCCGGAATATCCGTCCAATTTCCACCCGGGGCAATGTAGCGCAACCGTTCTATGTTAACTGACGATAATCTTGGTGCTTCGTGATTGATAACACCCACAGAACCAACACGGGAACGTTTTTGATAATCACAGGCAGGGTCACAGGCATATTCTTTTATTGGTTGTCCTTGTTCTCCGTTTCTAAGCGGGGGAAGGTCGTCTAACGCTTCTTTGACAGTAACAAACTTTGAGTGTGTTTCTGCGGTAGGAAACTTTACAAGTGATTGCCCATCAAAGGTTGCCGTGAAATTCGGACGAATCGGTGCGTGATGTACTGGTTCCGGGAAAGCTGTTTGCGGAAGATTCTTCCCGCGCAATCCCAAGATAACAGTACGCCATCTCATTTGCGGAACACCATAATAAGCCGCGCCGAGTATCCTAACATCCGCGCCGTAACCAAGTTCAGCAAGCGCATCCAAAATGGCATGGAGCGTTGCCCCATCTTCAAAAGACACCAAACCCGGCACGTTTTCGATTAAGACCGCTCTGGGCGCAAACGCATCCACAAAGCGCAAATACTCCTTAAACAAATGATTTCGTTCGTCTAAAATGCTACGTACCGGCGCGTTGATGGAAAACCCTTGGCACGGAGGCCCCCCTGCAATCAAATCCAATTCCTCGCGCTCAACACCTAACTTTCGCCGTATTTCTTCAGCGTCAAGACTACGAATATCTGCGGTCATTACTTCCGTGCCGGAATGATTCTTTTTATATGTTTGTGCGTACTCACCAACAATCTCGCTGGCAAACAAGCCGTGAAATCCCGATTCGGAAAGGCCTTCTGATAGACCTCCGGCTCCTGCAAACAAATCAATAAATTTAAAATTTTGGTCAGCCATCATTATCACCTCTATTCGCTTTCAATTTCCATAATTTCAGAAATATCGCAACCAAGAACTTTGCATATTTTTAACAGAATGTCGGTTGTCACATTTTCACCTTTGCCCAATTTAGCAATTACTGAGGTACTAACTCCGGCGGCTAACCGCAAGTCCTTTTTATTCATCTTCTTATCAATCAACAGTTTCCACAATTTATTATAGCTGATTACCATATCTACACCTCACAACAATTCATGTTGACATCGAATAGTATAGCACGGTCGTGCGTCAAAATCAAGTTGATTTTCACAATAACAGAACAATATTCTGCCATAGTCAATGTTTCTCTCTTCCGCAGAAGCCGTTCCCCCTGCGGAGCAGCCCACGGCACTTTGCGCGAAGCGAAAGTGTCATAGTGGGTAATATACTCTGAAAGAGTATATTACCGCGCCCATCCCTCTGCGTCGTTTTCCGCCCCGTCAGCTTCCGCTTTCTCGCTGGCATATTGTAAGTTGGCGGCCTCCATGGCTTCTGTTTGCAGCTTCTCCAGCGACTGAACGAAGATTTTCGCCGCCCTTTGCTCATAAAGACTCATCTGCTCCGCCGGGGTCAACACCGCATAGCCGCGCTTCTCGAGAGCTTGAAAGGAGCTTTTTCCATCCTCGTCAAGCGCGTACTGTTCGGGGAAATACCCACTTGCTTGAGATTTGGCGGCGGCCTGTACCGTTCCGCACACGTTGCCGATCAGTTCTTCCAAATCCACAAATTGGAGCCACCTGTCGAAGATGATGGCAAGGGGCTTTTTTGCGTTGCCGTTATCGTCAGATTCACTCTGCAAGCCGACAATCCGGTCAATGGCGTATTCCGACAGCTGCAACGCCTTTGCAATCGCCTGTTTTTCCATGTCGTTTTCCATCACGTTCGTCCTGCCCAAAAGATATTCCGTTGAAACGCCGAAAAAGACGGCGATCTTCTCGAATTTTTCAATATCCGGCAGGGATATCCCTAAGGTGTAGGCGCTGACCGCCTGCCTTGTCACGCCGATGAAATCCGCCAGCTTTTGCTGATTCGTATCACCGTGCGCCATCAGGTATCGCAACCGCGACGGAAACGCGCTGTTGTATTCATCGTAGCTATTTTTCTTAACACGCGGCATTTTCAGAACCTCCAAAGTTTGTTGTTCTTGCACTTGTTCTATTATAGCAAATATATGTTGACTTGTCAAGTGCGCTTGCTATATAATTATGATTGCAAAAATTGCTTGCGGATTGGAGGTGATGCAAATGGCAGAGAAACAGCAAAAGGTTGACCGGACGGTCGTCCGTAATCAACCCTTGAAACGCGGCAGTATTGGGATTCGGGAGCGTCACAACGAGCGCAAGAACGGCAGCTACGCCAATCCCGACATCGTACCGGAACGCGCTCCGCTCAATATCCATTTTAAGCAATGTGAAACCACCTACGAAAAGGCCTTGGACGGGATGATTGAACGGGGCGAGGTCAGCACGCGGGGATTGAAGCAGGACGCGCACCTGTTCGGAGAGATGGTCTTTGATGTAAACACGGCGTATTTTGACCGTCACGGCGGCTACGAATACGCCAGGCAATTCTTTGGAGAGGTTTACCGCTTTGCCGAAAAGGAGGTTGACGGGCGGCATATCCTCTCGGCGGTCATGCACGCGGATGAGAAAAACGTAGGCTTCTCCGAACAGCTCCGGCGGGATGTGTACCAGTATCATCTGCACGTCGTCTATCTCCCGGTGGTGGAGAAAGAGGTGCGCTGGACAAAGCGTTGCCGTGACCCTTGTCTGGTCGGCACAGTAAAAGAGGTCATCCACCAAATCAGCCACAGCAAAAAATGGGCGTTTCAGACCATACAAGGTGAAAACGGCGAACAAAAGCGCGTAGCCTCTTACAGCTTACTGCAAACCCGGTTTTTCAATCACATGAGGGAGGCGGGATTTCAAGACTTTGAGCGCGGCATAGAGGGCAGTACGGCGGAGAACCTGACCGCTGTGGAGTACAAGGTTCAGCAGGAAACGGAACGCTTGAAAGCGACGCGCACACAGGCGTTGGAATCCGAAATGTGGCTGGATAAGGTGAGGGACCGATTAAGGCAGGTGGAGCCGGTTTATCGGGAAATTCAGAGCGTGGACGGAATCGGCAAGAAAAAGCGGTTTTCGGACAAGGTGGAATTGTCCTCAGATGAGTTTGATAAGCTCACAGGGCTTGCGAAATTCGGTATCAAGGCACAGGCGACTATTGAAAACCTTGAAAGCCGACTGCGGAAGATGACCAGCAAATACAACACCCTCAAAACCGCGTTTGACAAGCTGAAGGAGGAAACAAGGCCGTTTGTGGAAGCGGTAAGGGAAGCCCCGGAAAGGGTGGTGAATTTCCTCGCAGACGTAATCCAAAAGGCGAATGAGGAGCGCGCGCGGCAACAGTTTGAAGCCGAACGGCAAAAGGAGGAGATGAGAAAACGGCGGGAAAGCCCGTGGCGGGTAAGGATTGATACGCCGCCACAGCCGAAACCGCGAATCAGAGAACGCGGTTATGACCGCGAGCGATGAACCTTGAAAACAGAATAGGGGGCGGAGAATCTATGCAAGATATTCATTCCAGATCACGGTGGCAGGTAAAAGTTACAGGATATTATCCGGTAAGGGCAGTCTCCAAATCGGCAAAAAAGCCTTTGCCGAAAAGTGACTATAACCCGCCGAAGCACGAAATCGACGCTTTCGCCCGATGTATTCTACCGGCAATCAGAGCCTACTTCGATACCGAAGCGGGACGCACGGAGTTTGCCGAATGGTGCGAAGCGCAACAGGCGAAAAGCAAGTCGGCATAACCCTAAAATCGAAATCCAACAGAGCGGCAAGCCCAGACCCCGCCGCTCTGCATACATATCGCAGGGCGGAGAGAATATTATTTCTTCCCCGCCTTGTTCTTCTTCAAACTTAAGTTGGGATAGTCGAAATATAGCACAAATCCGAACGATTCCCCTATCATAAAGATAGTTGAACGGTTCGGATTTTGTGCGCGTGGTGCGGGTAACAGGGGTCGAACCTGCACGTCTCTCGACACAAGATCCTAAATCTTGCACGTCTGCCAATTCCGCCATACCCGCATTTATAAAAACGAGCAATTTCTCACCCGAAATTATCCTAATTAAATTGAAGTTTTCTTTTTTACACCGAGGTAGCCACAGCGAAGACCAGCGCGTATACCAATTCCGCCACGTCCGCATATTTACTTTGTTATAAAGAAGAAAAAAACTCAAGAATTTTTTTGCTGATTTTGGTTTGCTCCTCCGGCGTGTAATACGCGTGGAGCGAATGCTCTAAAACCAAGTTTTCGTTCCGCCGAGGCGCACAGTGAAAGCAATCCGCCGATAGAATGCCCCACCAGAATCAGTCCTTCCGGGCAATCCAGTTTTTCCAGTTCTCGCGCAAATCCGATTTCCCAAGCCCAAGCGGTAGATTTTGCGAACGCAAGCCCACCACCGCCGTGTCCGTGCAGCAGAACGGTTTCGGTACGGTAACCTTGATCAGCCACAAATGCCGCAAGGCGGTCAAACTGCTGTGGACGCCCCAAAAAGCCATGTATAAAAACAACAAGCGGCTTTGCCAATTGTATCACGTCCGTACCTTCAACTCTTAACTCTTAACTAATAATATTATATCCTCCACGTACCCAAAAGTCAACGCTAAAACCACGGGTGCTCTTCTACCTCGTGGGTTTTTGGTCGGGTCATCAACGCGTACATCCCGTTGCGTGGGGATAAACCTCCGTACAAAACCCGGTGGCAACATTCGGTAATCGGCATTTCAATGCCCTTACGTTTTGCCAGCTCATGCGCCGCCAAGGTGGCTTTATAGCCTTCCACCGTCTGCCCTACCCTTTCCAGCGCTTCTTTTGGGGGCACACCCTCCCCCACCATGATGCCGAACCTGCGGTTGCGGCTGTGCATGGAGGTACAGGTCACCACCAAATCGCCCACGCCGGTAAGCCCGGCAAAGGTTTCACGCCGCGCGCCCATCGCCACGCCCAATCGCGCCATCTCACTTAATCCTCGGGTCATCAACATTGCTTTGGTGTTGTCGCCCAGACCAAGCCCGTCGCTCACGCCCGCAGCCAACGCCATCACGTTTTTCAGCGCGCCGCCCAGCTCCACGCCCACAATGTCCGGATTGGTGTATATGCGGAAACACGGGTTCATCAGCGTGTCCTGAACCAGCTCCGCAGCCGACCCGTGGCGGGACGAAGACACGACCGAGGTCGGGATCCCCCGCGCAACCTCCTCCGCGTGGGAGGGGCCGGAGAGCGCCACCACACGCGCCGAGGGAAGTTCCTCTTCAATCACTTCCGACAAACGGATCAGGCGTCCTTCTTCCAGACCCTTTGCAACATTGGCAATCACCGTAACGTCAGACAGCCGCTCCCGGAGTCTCCGCGCAGTCTGGCGAACAGCAAATGACGGAACCGCCAGAATAAGCAACTCCGCCCCGAGTGCCATATCAAGACTGGTGGTCAGCGCGATTTCCGGCGGCAATATAATCCCAGGCAAGAGCTTTTTGTGTTCACGCGTTTGTGAAAGCTCCGCGATTTCTTCTTCAAACGGTGACCAAAGCGTGACAGAATGCCCCGATTTGGCTGTCATAACCGCTAAAGCCGTACCCCACCCGCCGGAGCCAAGAATCACAATATTCGCCAGTTTACTCACCCTCTGCGCCGACTTTCTTTTTGCTGATTTTATTTTCCGTGCCATTAAGAATCCGCTTGATATTACTTTTGTGCTTCACAATCAGTATGCCGCCTATTAACGCGGAACAAACCACCGCCAACGGCTTCTGGTAAACGGCGGTATTCGCCAATTCAGCCTGGTAAAATACGGCGGTCAGCATCCATAGGGAAAACGCGGCAGCAATAGAACCCAGCGACACCATCTTAAACAACCCTAACAGCACTGCGAAAATTGCCAGTGCAATCAGAGCAATCTTCCAGTCAATAAGGAAAAAGGTGCCCAGCGCCGTGACGACCCCTTTTCCGCCCCTAAAACCGAAATAAAGTGGGTATATGTGCCCTAAAATACAAAATAATCCGCAGAAATAAGCACCAAACAAAGCGTCCATTTGTAACCCTGCCGTGTTAATTAAAAACGGGAAAACCAAAAACCGCCCTAAGCAGACAGCGGCGGCGCTTTTGCCAAAGTCGCCCAAAAATGTGAGAATCCCTGCCTTTTTCCCCGCCGCGCGGAAGGCATTGGTCATACCCGCGTTGCCGCTCCCGACAGCGCGGACGTCCATATTTTTAAGAACCTTTGAAAGGATTACCGCAAAAGAAATGCTGCCCAAAAGGTATGAAGCAATCGCGGAACCGAGCAAGACGCCCAAGGTTAACCATAATTTCATTGCCAAACCACCCGTGTGAATAATTTTCAATTGTGCGTTTTCAATTATCAATTCTATTATCAATCACCCGTTTTGCTTTTCCTTCGCTGCGCGCAATTGACTTCGGTTCCACCATTTTCACCGTCACCGACACGTTAAGCGTGGAAAGCAGAGCGCTTTTCAGTGTGCGCTCATACTCCTCCACACGGCGGACTTCGTCGGAAAAGTTGCGCTCGTTTATCTCCACGTGCACGGACATGGTATCCAGACTGTCAATTCTGTCTACCACAATCTGGTAATTCGGTTCCATGCCAAGTTCCAGCAAAACGTGTTCCACCTGCGACGGGAACACATTTACCCCGCGGATGATGAGCATATCGTCGGTACGACCGCGGGTCTTGCTCATTTTAACCAGCGTGCGCCCGCAGGAGCATTTCGCGTGGGAAAGCGCGCAAATGTCACGTGTGCGGTAACGAACCAACGGCAACGCTTCTTTGCCGATGCAGGTGAACACCAGTTCCCCATATTCGCCGTCTGGAAGCTGTTTCCCGGTGTCCGGATCTATGACTTCAGGGTAAAAATAATCTTCGCAGACGTGCATGCCGGTTTGCTCAGCGCATTCGTAAGACACGCCGGGCCCCGCAATCTCGGAAAGCCCATAAATATCGTACGCTTTAATATTGAGGATTTCCTCTATTTTCGCGCGCATGTTCTCGCTCCACGCCTCCGCGCCGAACACGCCGGCGCGAAGCGGAAGCTTGCTTGTATCAATTCCCATATCCCTCGCGGTTTCGCCTATAAACATAGCATATGACGGAGTGCAGCATAAAATGTCAGAGTGGAAATCCCGCATAATCTGCACCTGGCGTTTGGTGTTGCCGGAGGAAACGGGTATGGCGGCCGCGCCCAGCTTCTCCGCGCCGTAATGCAGACCCAACCCACCCGTAAACAGTCCATAGCCGTATGAAACGTGAACGTAATCGGATTTTGATCCGCCCGCTGCCGCCAACGCGCGCGCGCAACCTTCCGCCCACGCGTCAATGTCGGCGCGGGTGTAGCCCACCACCGTCTGCTTACCGGTGGTACCGGAGGACGCGTGAATGCGGATTAACTCCTCTTTCGGGACGGCGAACAGGTCGTAGGGGTAATTGTCCCGCAGGTCGGTTTTAGTGGTAAACGGCAACTTCACAAGGTCGTCGATTGTGTTGATGTCACCGGGAAGCAAACCCATCTCATCGAATTTTTTTCGGTAAAAGTCCACGTTTTCATAGTTGATTTTTACGATTTTGCGAAGCTTTTCCGACTGTATTTGGAACAAAGTTTCCCGGTCTGCGGTTTCAGCAGAGACATTGAAGTAGGTTGGCACGGTAAATGACCTCTTTCTTAGTGGAGAATTGAGCGTTGACGGTTATTCTAATTTTTAAACGCGAAATACAGAGAAAGAATAAACTCTAACGCCGCCTCTTCAACGGCTCACTGCCGCGAAGCCCTTTTCAAACGCAATTTTGTTCAGCTTCAAAAATTTTGGCGGCACGGTTTTTTCCAGCGCTGTTTCAAACACATCTTTCGGCAGGTTCAAAACCGCAACCATTGCGCCCACCAACACAGTGTTCACCGCCCTTGGCGAACCCGCTTCTTCCGCCAGTTTCAACGCGTCCAACGTGACCGAACCCGGCACATTGGCTGTCAGCCAGTCTAAAATTCCCTCCGGGTACTGTGCCGCCCCCGTGATAACCGGCATGGGATTGATTATCTGCGTGTTTACCAGCATCCGACCGCCGGGTGAAAGGTACGGTAGCCACCGTGCCGCTTCCAGCTGCTCGAAAGCGAGAATCAAGTCTGCCTCGCCTCGCTCCACAAGCGGAGAAAACACTTCGTCACCACATTTTACATAAGTCACCACACTGCCCCCACGCTGGGACATGCCGTGAACTTCGCTCACTTTCACTTCCCGCCCCATGGCAACAAAGGCTTCACCCAACAACCGCGAACAGAGCAATGTCCCCTGGCCGCCCACACCCACAATCATAATATTCATAAGTTACCTCTCAAAAACAAAATAGCAAATAAATAATGTAAGATTCTACCCGCGGAAATCAACTATCAATTGCCATAAGCGCCTTAAACCGGCAGATTTTTTCGCAAACTCCGCAACCTGTGCAGAGGGTTTTGTCGATTTGCGCCTTGCTTTTGCCGGCGGTCTTCTTCATCGAAATAGCGGGACAGCCTGCTTTCATGCACATTTTACAGCCGGTGCAGGCATTTTCATCACAAAAAACAGGCGGATTGCTTTTGACAGTTTTAAGCAACGCGCAGGGGCGCCTGGCGATAATAAACGACGGTTCCCGCACTTGCAATTCTTCTTTGAGAACCGATTCCGCGCCTGATAAATCAAACGGGTCAATCACCCGCACCCGGTTAAATCCGCAGGCACGGGCCAACAGCTCCAAATTGACGGATGAAGTCGGGTCACCCTTGATGGTCAGGCCGGTAGTCGGGTTTTGCTGGTGCCCCGTCATGCCCGTGATGGAATTATCAAGGACCATCACGGTGGAAACGCCTTTGTTATACGCAATGTCGATGATGCCGGTAATGCCGGAGTGAATAAACGTGGAATCACCCAACACGGCAATGGCGGATTTGGCGAAATCCGCGCCGCGGGCGGTGTTAATGCCGTGGAGCGACGAAACCGAAGCGCCCATGCACACGCAGACGTCAAGCGCGGAAAGGGGTGCCAAAGCGCCCAGTGTATAGCACCCGATATCGCCCATGACGGTGAGCTTTAATTTATTCAGCACGTAAAACACGCCGCGGTGCGGGCACCCGGGGCAAAGCACCGGAGGGCGCGGCGGCGTTTGCTCCGGATACTCCCGCGTTACAGGCTTTTCCCCCAACAGCTTTTCTTTAATCAGCCCAGCGGAATATTCACCGGTGTATCCGAAAAGTTCCTTGCCGATGACCGGAATCCCCAGCGCTTTGCAGTGAGTTTCAATCACACCGTCCAGCTCCTCAATCACCACGACTCGCCGGAACCGCGCGGCAAAGTCGCGGATTACCTTTTCCGGCAGGGGAGCTATCATCCCTAATTTAAGGTAAGAAGCATTATTGCCAAGCGCTTCTTTGGCGTATTGATAAGCGATTCCCGCCGTAATGACGCCGATTTTCGCGTTCACGTTTTCTTCGGTTGTATTCAGCGGGGTACGCTCCGCAAGTTCGGCAAGGCGCAGCGTCCGGGCTTCCACAAATTCGTGGCGTTCCTTGGCCATAGCGGGCATCATAACGTATTTGCGTGGGTTTTTCTCATATGGTTTCAGCGGTATATCCGCCCGCTCCCCCGCGGTCACGAGACTGCGGGAATGGGAAACGCGGGTGGAAAGCCGGAGAAGTACCGGTGTGTCGTATTCCTCGGAAAGTTCATAAGCGAATTTTGTGAACGCAAGGCATTCGGCGGAATCGGCGGGTTCCAGCATGGGAAGCTTGGCAGAGCGCGCCCAGTGGCGGGAATCCTGTTCGTTTTGGGAAGAGTGAAGCCCCTGATCGTCCGCCACGGCAATCACCAACCCCGCGTTTACGCCGGTGTAGCTCGCCGTGAACAGCGGATCCGCGGCAACGTTGAGTCCCACATGCTTCATCCCCGCAAACGCCCGCGCACCTCCGATTGACGCGCCCAGCGCCACCTCCACGGCAACCTTTTCGTTGGGCGCCCATTCGCTGTACATTTCGGCATATCCGGCGGCGGATTCGGTAATTTCCGTGCTTGGAGTACCGGGATAACTGGACACCACACTCACTCCGGTCTCAAACAGACCGCGGGCAACCGCTTCATTGCCGGAAAATAAGGCTTTACTCAAGCTTGCGTTCGCTCCTTTTCAGAAATATGTGTATAACGGTACAGGCAATTTACTTATTCATTGCCGCCTGTCTATTATCCTTCCTCGGCGCCGGATTGTCAAGTTCAAATTATAAAGCATAAAATAAAAAGTGAAAAATAAAAATCCGAACTTTTTTCGAAAAAGCACTTCAAATCCACGGAAAATTGTGGTAAACTATGGTGGAGATTCAAAAACCGCTTATTTTGCGGAGGTCGGACAATGTTCATAACCCTTGAAAACATACCCATACATTATGAAATTTTCGGCGATGAATCCGCCCCGCACGCGCTGTTTCTGCACGGCTGGGGTGCGAATATCGGCCTGTATAAACCCTTGATTTCCGCACTTGCTAAAAAGTACAGGGTGTTTGCTTTGGAATTCCCCGGATGCGGGCAAAGCGGCGAGCCCAACGTACCGTGGACGCTGACCGATTACGTGGAGCTGATTCTGGCGTTTATGGCCAACCTGAATATAAAGAACCCCGTACTGGCAGGGCATTCACACGGTGGGCGCTGTTGCTTGAAGCTGGTGGGCGATGGACTGTTGCGCCCCCCGAAAATGTTATTGTTCGATTCCGCCGGAGTAGTTGGCAAAAAGCCGCTGAAAAAACAACTGCGGACACTCACCTACAAAACCGTACGGCGCGCCCTGACTTTGCCTGTGGCGCGTAACCATACCCGAGATCTTTTGGAAAAGGCGCGGGCACATTATGGTTCCGCGGATTATAAAAGCGCGTCTGAAGTGATGAGAAAAACCCTTGTTTCACTGGTGAATACAGATTTGCGGGAATTATTCCCAAAGATTTCCTGCCCAACGCTGCTCATATGGGGTGAAAACGATACCGACACTCCCCTTTCCGACGGCCGGCTGATGGAAAAGTTAATTCCGGACGCCGGGCTGTGCGTTTTGAAGGGCGCGGGACACTTCGCGTTTTTGGAAAAGCCGTATGACGCCGAACGGATTATAGATGCATTTGTTTAAATAATTGAGAATTAAAAAGGAGCCCGCATGGACATCTTTCTCTTCCTCTCCATCCTCCTCACGGCGTTCGCAACGCTGTTCGCCGTAACCCGACAATTTCATATGCTCCAGCAGAGTTCTTACTTTCCCTCGCGGTATATGGACTGGCTTTTGGGCGCTTTGGGAGCGCGGGCGTTTTTCCTAGCCGCGGGGTACGTTTTATCGCTGTTGTTTCTGTTCGCGTTCGAGGGATTTTTACCGCTGTTTATCTTTTCGTCGGCGCAGGCCTTCATCATGTTTTTGGCCGCGCTTTCAGGGCAGAAACGGGCAAAAAAGCGGCTGGTTTTCACCCACCGGGTTATACGTCTTTACACAACCGTTGCCGTTATTCTATTTGTCCCAAACCTGCTTTTTCAGATCTTTGGTGTGAGTGACAACGCGGCAAAGATCATATTCATTGTGTACACCGCGCTGCTTGGCGCTTCTCCCCTGCCCGCTCTTTCGGCGGCGGTCATCAACAGTCCCATTGAAAAAATCATCGCCGGGCGATATGTAAACGACGCCCGCCGGATTTTGAAAGCGAACCCGGAGATGGCGGTAATCGGCATTACGGGGAGTTACGGTAAAACCGGTACCAAATACATTTTAGGGCGGATTTTGAGCGAGCGTTTTAACGTGCTCATTACGCCGGAAAGCTACAACACGCTGATGGGTGTGGTTCGAACGATACGCGAGCGGCTGAAGCCCGGCACGGAGATTTTTGTGGCGGAAATGGGCGCGAAAAATCCCGGCGACATTAAGGAAATCTGCGATTTAGTTCACCCGGATATGGGAATCATCACCTCAATCGGGCCGATGCATCTTTCTACCTTTAAGACCGTTGAAAACATTGTAAAGACCAAATTCGAGCTTGCCGGAGCTGTGGAGGCGAAGCAGGGCAAAATGTACCTCTGCGGCGACAACGAATTCATCCGGGCGCGCAAGGTCAACACCCAAACGGTTTATTACGGTTCGGAGCAGGGAAACGAAATAACCGCCGAAAACATCCATGTGAACAAGACCGGCATGACGTTTGATATTTGCCGCCCGGAGCTGAATTTTTCTGTCCGCACCAAGCTTTTGGGGTGGCACAGCGTGGCCAATATTCTGGCGGCTGTGGCAGTGGCGTTGGATTTGGGAATTCCCGTCACGGACATTCAGTACGCTGTGAGCCGTTTGCAGCCGGTACCCCACCGTTTGGAACTGAAACCGTTTATTAACGGTTCCCTGCTGATTGACGACGCGTACAACGCGAACCCCGCTGGCAGTTTGGAGGCGGCGGCGGTTCTTGCCCGCTTTACCGGCATGAAAAAAATTGCCGTCACACCTGGTCTTGTGGAGTTGGGCGAGGCGGAATATGAGCATAATTACAATTTGGGGCTTGCCCTGGCCGATGTAGCCGATGTCATTTTTTTGGTGGGTACGGAGCGGTCAAAGCCCCTTACCCAGGCAATCGGAAAAACCGAATTCAACCCCGCGAATGTCCACGTTGAAAAAACGTTTTCCGACGCGCTGGAAACCTTGCGTGGCATGACGGACGCTAATACAGTGGTGCTTTTTGAAAACGATTTGCCCGATAATTACGAAAGGTGAAACACCCCGCTGTCTGCGGATGGCGGGGTTTGGCTCCGGGAGATTCCGAGTTAGGGATTGATAAACTGAAAGGGTTGGTGACGGAAAACAATGAAATTGAATGTTGGCGTATTTTTCGGCGGGGCGTCCGTGGAACACGAGATATCGATTATCTCCGCAGTACAGGCGATGGGTTCTCTGAACCGGGAAAAATTTGAGGTTGTCCCGCTCTACATCTCGAAATCCGGCGAATTGTACACAGGAGCCGGGCTGACGGATATTGAGCGGTACAAGGATTTGGACGCGCTGTTAGCTGAATGTGTGCGGGTAGACGTGGCAAAGTCCGGAAAACAGGTGCTGGTCAAGCGTGCACTGCCCAAAGCCTTTGACAAAAAACCGCTGACCGCGCTGGATATGGCTTTCCCGATTGTCCACGGTACCAATTGCGAGGACGGCGCTTTGCAGGGCTGGTTTGAGGTTTTGGGGTTACCGTACGTGGGATGTGATGTTGCCGCTTCCGCCGTGGGTATGGATAAATTGCTGTTCAAGCAGATTTGCCGCCAAAACGGGCTGCCGGTGGTAGACAGCGTGGCCTTCCACGCCAAAGAATGGATCCGGCGGCGGGAGGAATTGACCGGGGAGATTGCCGCGCTTACGTATCCGGTGGTGGTGAAGCCGGTGAATTTGGGTTCCAGCGTGGGCATTTCACGTGTAGCCGCCCCGGACGATTTGGAAAACGCTGTCAATTTGGCTCTTTCATTTTCCATGCGGGTGTTAGTTGAGCGCGCGGTAACCCAACTCCGCGAGATTAATTGTTCCGTTTTGGGAGACGCCCAAGAATGCGAAGCTTCCGTGTGCGAGGAGCCGATTACCGCGGGCGAAATCCTCTCTTACGAAGACAAATACACAAGCAAAGGCAGAGGCGGTTCAAAAGGCATGACTTCTTTGAAACGCAAGCTGCCCGCCGATATTTCCGCAGAAAAGACGCTTGAGATTCAGGAGCTTTCCGAGCGGGTATTCCGGGCGGTAGGCGCGTCAGGTGTTGTTCGGATTGATTACCTGATGGATTCCGCGGACAACGACCGGGTTTATGTAAACGAGATTAACACCATTCCCGGTTCTCTCTCCTTTTATTTATGGGAGGCAACGGGCATGAAATACCCGGAGCTTTTGGAAAAATTGATAGGTTTGGCGCACAAAAGGGCGCGTCAACGGGCGAATTTGGTGTTTACCTACGACACAAACATCTTGGCGAACAATGGGCTTGGCGGCGTAAAAAAATAAAACACCGCTGCAAGTGTCGGGGTATTTGAGCCGAAGAGAATAAAAAGGATGGGATATTATGTTGATCAAACAGCTTTCCATTTTCGTGGAAAACAAAAGCGGACATCTGGCGGACATCACGGGGATTCTGGCGAAAAATAACGTGGACATCCGGGCGCTTTCCATCGCGGACACCACCGACTACGGCATTCTGCGCCTCATTGTCAGCAAACCCGATGTTGCGGTTGCCGCACTGAAAAAAGAAGCGGTTACCGTTTCCGTCACCCACGTGATTGCCATTGAGGTGAAAGACGCACCCGGCGGAATGCACAAAGCTGTGCAAGTACTGAGTGAAAGCGGCATTTCCATAGAGTATATGTACGCCTTTTTGAACCCACGCGAGGGCATGGCGTTTGTCATTTTGCGCGTTGAGGACAACGAAAAAGCCGCCAAAGCCTTAGAAACCGGCGGAATTCGGTTAATGACCGAGGAAGAGTTATACAATTTGTAATATTAGCGGGGGCGGATGTCCGCGTCTGCCCGCGTTCCGCAAAATAGTTTGGGAACCGAACACCAGATTCGGCCCCCATTGAGTGTTTGTGCTTATTTGGTTAAAACTTCAACCGCTTGCGTAAGGTCAATAACAATCAATATTATTGGTTCATTACGCATTCATAGTTTGTGCCGATTCGCGCATAATACAAGAGGAAAATTTTGGATTTTTTACTGCCGATTGAGCGGTTCAGCCGGTAGTCATTGGGAGATTATGTGAACTTGAAAACATTTGACGCAATCATTATCGGAGGCGGACCGGCGGGAATTTCCGCCGCACTTTATATGGTACGGGCGAATTTTTCCGTTGCGGTTTTTTACAGCGACGGCGGCGACCTTTCCCGCGCGAAAAAAATTGACAATTATTACGGCTTGCCCGGCGTTTCCGGCAAAGATCTTTTTAAGACCGGACACGCCCAGCTTGCTGCGCTGGGTGGTAGGCTGATTTCCGGCGAAGCGATCGGGCTAGAATATGACGGCGTGTTTGTTGTAAAAACCGCGGATGGTGAATATTCGGCAAAAGCAACGGTGCTTGCTACGGGCAAGCCCAAACAAACGGTAAAAATCCCCGGCGCAGAGGAATTTTCCGGGCGCGGAGTAAGCTTTTGCGCCACCTGCGACGGATTTTTTTACCGTGGGTTACCGGTGGGCGTGTTGGGTGCGGGCGAGTTTGCCAAAGAAGAAAGCGATTATTTATTAAACGTGGCGTCTTCTGTAACCGTGTTCACAAACGGCGCCCAAGCCGCGACAAATTTTGACAGCCGGTGCGTGATGAGTACCGGAAAAATTTTGCGGCTGGAAGGTGAAAAGAACCTGCAACGCGTGGTTTTGGAGGACGGAATTGCCAAAATAAGCGGGCTGTTTGTGGCGCTGGGAACCGCTTCCGCCGCCGATTTTGCAAAAAAACTCGGCGTACTCATAAACAGCGAAAATATTTCCGTGGACAATTACATGAAAACCAACATTCCGGGTCTGTTCGCGGCGGGCGATTGCGTCGGCGAGCCTTACCAAATTTCGGCGGCCGTCGGCGAAGGGGCAAAAGCGGGGTTAGCAGCGGTCAAGTTTTTAAGAAGTTTTAAATGAATTTTCAACTTTCCCGTAAGGTTCTGTCCGTTTCCGTTGAAACATTCCAATCCTTGGCCGGTACTCGTCATTCAAGTACCCAAAATAGGTTATCTCGTCATATTTGATTTTAGTAAAAACATTCTCAAGAAGCTTTCTGTAATTCGGAAAACTAATTAAGAATCGGTCTTCTCTAATACTACCACCACTTCAAGTGGTGGTTTGGAATTTTGGTATGAATACGATGTGGTACTGGCATTTCCACCGTGAATGTGTTAAACTGGAATAGTCCATTGGACAACGCTCCTTTGTTATCGATTTTGGTTTGCGACACCTTAATCATTATAACATTGGGGCGTTTTTCTCGCCATACCCACCACGGTTTCCTACAATCCGCACCAGCATAGCTGGTGGTTTAAGGTAATCAATTAAAACTGATTGGCAGGGAGCTTGTTCGGCGTGAATTAAACTTCATCCCGGCACAGGCGTTTCTTCGTGGCGCAAGCAATTTTTATCTGCAGACCGATGGTTATGCGGGGTATATCGGGGTGGAAAACGCGGTTCTTTGCGCCTGCTGGGCACATATGCGGAGAAAATTCACCGATGCATTGCCTAAAAACGCGCCCAAAAACAACAAAGCACTTATTGGCCTTAAGTTTAGCAAAAAGTTGTTTATCTTAGTTATTTTATTCGTAACTAATCCATTGCGCATCGTATGGTTTGGAGTTTTTCCACCCGGCAGCAGTTGCTGCTTCTGGCGTGGCCGGTAAATTGCTGTTTGCCGCCTTTCGCGCATCATAATGCACTGTTTGCACCACCAACGCAACCGTTGCAACAACTGCGACGACCGTTGCCACTGCGGCAACAGCAGGAGCGGCAACTATTGCCACCACTGCAGCAGCAATCGCCACAACAGCAGTAATCCATCTTGGCCAATGACCTGTCTCGTCTGTCATATTGATGGGATTGTTTTGGCAATAGGCATTAGGATTGTTAAAGCAATAGGCAAAAAGGTTACAGCCGAGAATTTCGCCACCGACATCAGCGAGTTCGCTATCTGCGTTAATGTATCTTGAAGTTACAGGGTCATAATACCCGCCGCCGTACTCCATGCGGAGCGGCTTGCCGGTTTCATCGTACTCGAAGTACAAATTGGCGGTATTGGCGGTGGAAATCAGTTCAAGCTCCGACAATTGCG
>JAISRF010000207.1 GCA_031273775.1 Oscillospiraceae bacterium | reverse complement strand
TGCTTTGCCCGATTTTATTGCAGCGGCGGCTGTAACGCCAATAATTATATTTACGAGGGCGATATCAATATACCGCACAAGCTGTCTTGTGCCATGCTGAAAAAGCGGCTGGAATGCGCGTTAATGATTAAAGCGGCGCTGGCTGTTTCACCGCAGTCGACAAGTAACAGTTGAAGTTTCCGACTTCTGATATAACGCCGGAAATAAGAAAATTTGAGATTTGAGGACAATATGCGAAATTTTCAAGTTGACCCGGAGAGAATAAAACGTATTTCTGCGGTAAAATAAGAGATAACGCGCAAAGGCGGCGGCACATGCAATCACATTCTGCTGATCACCCGGGCGGCCACGGGAGGCTGCCACTGCGGGTTCCGGTTGCCCTTCCTACCCCGTGTTACGTGGTTGAAGAAGAATTGCTTAAACGAAATTTAGAACTTCTTGCGGGTCTGAAACGGGAAACCGGCTGCCGGATTTTACTGGCGCAGAAAGCTTTTTCCATGTTTTCACTCTACCCGTTAATCGGTCGGACTCTTTGCGGAACCACAGCCAGTTCCTTGTTTGAGGCACGGCTTGGCCGGGAACACATGGGTGGGGAAACGCATATCTTTTCCCCGGCGTTTATTGAGCGCGAATTTGATGAGATTGCCGAAATCTGCGGGCATATTGTGTTTAACTCTTTTGCTCAGTTTGAGCGTTACAATACACGCGCAATCAAAAAAGGCGTGTCCTGCGGCATCCGTGTTAACCCCGAATACTCCGAGCAAACCCACGCCATATACGACCCCTGCGCCCCCGCTTCCCGGCTTGGCGTGACCGCCGCCAATTTTCCGAAGCGGCTGCCTGCGGGCGTGGAGGGTTTGCATTTTCATACCCTATGCGAACAAAACTCAGACGCGCTGGCGCACACGCTTGAGGTGTTTTTGCAAAAGTTCGGGAGGTTTTTACCCGGCTTAAAATGGGTCAATTTCGGTGGCGGGCACCATATCACCCGCCCGGATTACGATTTGGAAACCCTGAAAGAGTGCATTTTACGGGTGAAAAACGCAGCCAATGTTGAGGTATATCTGGAACCTGGCGAAGCGGTTGTGCTGAACACAGGCGTTTTGTGCGCCCGTGTGCTTGACGTGGTTTACAACGGCATGGACATTGCCATTTTGGACGCTTCCGCCGCCTGCCACATGCCGGATGTTTTGGAAATGCCCTACCGCCCGGAAATAGCGGACGCGGGCAAGCCCGGCGAAAAGCCGTACACCTTCCGGCTTGCGGGAAATACCTGTCTGGCTGGGGATGTTATTGGCGATTATTCCTTTGTCGCGCCGCTTACTCCGGGCAGTCCGCTGATTTTCCGCGACATGGCACACTACACCATGGTAAAAAACAACACCTTCAACGGGGTGAATCTGCCCGCGATTGCCGTAGCGGGCGCGGACGGCGGCGTTCGCGTCATCAAACAATTCGGATATGAGGATTTTAAGTCAAGGCTGTCTTAATAAACTCCGCGGCGCTCAAAACGTCATTAATCAGATTTTCTGACTGCCGGTCATTAAGTTCACAGAAAATTCACGATTGAATTCATTGACAAATGAAAGTCTTGGACGTATAATAAAGCATATCAAACATATATGCAATATATGAAATCAAGTTTGCGGGAGGAAAACATCATGCCAATTTACAAAAAACTGACTGACCTTGTGGGGAATACGCCGCTTCTGGAGCTTTCCAATTACGGCGCGGCCAATGGGCTTGCCGCCACCATAGCGGGTAAGCTGGAATATTACAACCCGGCGGGCAGCGTCAAGGATCGCATCGCGAAGGCCATGATTGAGGACGCGGAGGAAAAAGGTCTGTTACAACCCGATTCCGTTATCATTGAGCCGACCAGCGGCAATACGGGAATCGGGCTGGCGTTCGTAGCGGCCAGCCGCGGCTACCGCGTGATTCTAACCATGCCGGAAACCATGAGTGTGGAACGCCGGAATTTGCTTAAAGCCTACGGCGCGGAGTTGGTACTCACCGAAGGCGCAAAAGGCATGAAAGGCGCAATAGCCAAAGCTGAAGAATTAGCGGCGGAAACACCAAACTCATTTATTCCGGGGCAGTTTATCAACCCGGCCAACCCCAAAACCCACCGCGAAAATACCGGCCCCGAAATCTGGCGGGACACCGAGGGCAAGGTGGATATTCTGGTATCGGGTGTGGGTACCGGTGGCACCATAACGGGCGTGGGTGAATATTTGAAGTCTCAGAACCCCAACGTTAAAGTGGTTGCGGTAGAGCCGGACGCGTCCCCTGTATTGTCCAAAGGCACACCCGGACCCCACAAAATACAGGGTATCGGCGCGGGCTTTGTGCCGGACACGCTGAACACCGCAGTGTACGATGAAATCATCACCGTCACAAACGAAGACGCGTTCGCTGTCGGACGCTCTTTGGGCCGGATCGAGGGCTTGCTGGTGGGCATTTCCTCCGGCGCGGCTTTGTGGGCGGCGACCCAGCTTGCCAAACGCGCGGAAAATGCCGGCAAGCTGATTGTGGCGGTGCTTCCGGATACCGGCGAGCGTTATCTGTCCACGCCGCTGTTTGCCGATTGATCGACAGAGGCGGCAGTTATGGTTCGCGGCTCAGCGAAACCCCAAAAAAGAATTGACAGGGTGGGTTTTCTCAGATATAATACTCGCTGAGGGTTCGCTCGTAATATTTGTCAATGAGGTCCGACAGGGTGATTCTGTCCAGATATTCTGCAATCACTTTGTCCAGCCCTTTCCACAGGTCGGAGGTCATGGAGGCTTCAAGCGAATCTGAGTCAAATTCCGCAAAATCCACGGGTGAAATACTGCCCTCCGCCACGCGCAAAATATACCCCACCGTGTACTTTTCTGCCGGCTTTGCCAGCATATATCCACCTTGAAAGCCGCGCGTGGTCAGCAGAATATCCTCCCGGTTGAGGAGCGGGACAATCTGTTCCAGATATTTTTTAGAGATTCCCTGCCGTTGTGCGATGTCCTTAAGCGCGACAAATCCGTCGCCGGTATGCATCGCTAAATCCAAAAGCATCATCAGGGCGTACCGACCCTTCGTGGAAATTTTCATGATATGTCCTCCGTCTGAATTTGTTCTTCAATTATACTATAGGTTTTATAAGCTTTCAAGCAAAAAATGAAAGGTGAAACAAAATGAACGCCAACTGGAAATTCGAAACCAAACAGCTTCATGTGGGCCAGGAGAGCCCCGACCCCGCAACCGATGCCCGCGCTGTACCGATTTACGCGACCACGTCTTATGTCTTTAAGGATTGCGCACAGGCGGCGGCTCGGTTTGGGCTTAGTGAAGGGGGCAATATTTACACCCGCCTGATGAATCCCACGTCCGACATATTTGAGCAACGCATCGCCGCTTTAGAGGGCGGCGCCGGCGCATTGGCGACCGCCTCGGGCGCCGCCGCCACTACATATTCCATTCAGAACATTGCCAAGGCAGGCGACCATATTGTTTCCGCGAGAACCATTTACGGCGGCACATTCAACCTGTTCGCGAACACGTTGCCGGAGCAAGGGATTACCACCACCTTTGTGGACGGCTCCGACCCGGAAAATTTTGCCAAGGCAATCAGGGGTAGTACCAAGGCGCTGTTTATTGAAACGCTGGGCAACCCCAATTCCACCATTATCGACATCACGGCGGTCGCTGATATCGCCCATAAAAACGGGATTCCTTTGATTGTGGACAACACTTTCGCCACGCCCTTCCTGCTTTGCCCCATCGAATACGGTGCGGATGTGGTGGTACATTCCACCACGAAATTCATCGGAGGTCACGGCACCTCTTTAGGCGGCGTTATTATCGACAGCGGAAAATTCGACTGGGCGCAGAGTGACAAATTTCCCGGGCTGTCACAACCCAACCCCAGCTACCACGGCGTGGTCTTCACTGAGGCTGTGGGGAATTTGGCGTACATTCTGAAAATCCGCACCACGCTGATGAGGGACACCGGCGCCACAGCCAGCCCCTTTAACTCGTTTTTGTTTTTGCAGGGGCTGGAAACTCTTTCTCTTCGCGTGGAGCGCCATGTGGAAAACGCCCTGAAAGTGGTGGATTTTCTGAAAAATCACCCGAAAGTGGAAAGCGTCAACCACCCCGCTCTCTCGGAACACCCCGACCACGAACTGTACAAGAAATATTTCCCGAAGGGTGGCGGTTCCATCTTCACCTTTGAGGTTAAGGGCGGTGCCGAAGAAGCCAAAGCAACCATCGACAAGCTGGAGATATTCTCACTGCTCGCCAACGTAGCGGACGTGAAATCACTGGTGATTCACCCCGCTTCTACCACGCATTCTCAGCTTTCCGAAGCCGATTTGCTTGACCAGGGGATTAAGCCCAACACCATACGGCTGTCCGTGGGTCTGGAGCATATTGACGACATTCTGGCCGATTTGGCGCAGGCACTGGCGTGACACCGGTCATTGACAGAAATAATTTGACCATGTACGCCATGGTAATCAATCAAATAGAAAAGTTTATAATTTTTACAGACGCCCCCGCTTTTTGAATCCCTCGCCCAGAATTTCGCCGGCTTCCGTCACAATCATAAAAGCACCGGGGTCGTTTTCCTGCACAATGGCGTTAAACCGCGATATTTCCTGCCGCCGGATGGCGCACAAAAGCACGTTGGTTTTCTTTTTGGTGTATGCGCCCTCGGCTTCCAGGAGTGTCGCGCCACGCCCTAACCGGTGCAGAATATCCTCCGCGATTTTTTCGTGGTTCCGGGACATGACCAGCATGAGTTTGCCCTTATCCGCGCCGTAAAGCAGGTTGTCAATCACCGTGGAGGAAACAAAAATCACAATCATGGAGTAAAGCCCGCTTTCCAGACTGTTGAAAGCGAACGCGGCCAGGGTGATGATAAAGGCGTCAAGAATGACAATCAATCGTCCCATGGGCATATGCGGGAACCGCTGGTATAAAAGCCGCGCCGCAATGTCCGTACCTCCGGTGGTGCCGCCGCGCATAAAAATTACCGCCAGCGCAATCCCGGAGCATACCCCGCCATATAAGGCGGCCAACAGCTTGTTTTCTGTGTAAACAGGCAAAAACAGTGAAAAGAGGTCTACAAAAACCGACATCATCACCGTGGCGATCACGGTTTTTGTGAGGAACTGCCACCCGATTTTCCAGCCGCCGGCTATGAACAGCGGAATATTGAGCACGATAATCATTACACCGATTGGAAAGCCAAGCAAGTGGTTTAAAACGGTGGAAATACCGGTGAGTCCGCCGGGTGCAATACCGTTGGGTGCGGTGAATAAATCAACGGATACAGCGTACGCCGAACATCCGAAAATAAACACCAGCCCGTCCAGCAGATATTCCGAAACCTTTGATTTTGGTTTGCCTTTTTCTTTCATGGGAACACCATCCGGATACTTAATCAGTATCAGTGTTTCCTGAAAGCGCGGTGATAATCAACGCAAAAATCTCCAGCAGGCGTTCTTTTTGATTTTGCAGATATAAATA
>JAISRF010000203.1 GCA_031273775.1 Oscillospiraceae bacterium | reverse complement strand
CGGGTATGCTTTCAATCAGGGCGTAATCCCCCGACGAAAACCCCTTATGCACCAGTGCCGAATACCCGCCGATAAAATTCACGCCGACGGTTTGCGCCGCCTTTTCCAGCGCGTGAGCCAGTTTCACCGGACTTTGCCCCGGACACACGCCGGCTAACATCCCCACGGGGGTGACGGCGATTCGCTTGTTGATGATGGGAATGCCATACTGCCGCTCAATTTGCTCGCACACCGGCACCAATTCCACCGCCATGCGAGTGATTTTGCCGGTTACCCGCCCGCACATGGTGTCCATGTCGTCGCAAATGCAGTCCAGTAGCGAAATGCCCATGGTGACCGTGCGTATGTCGAGGTTTTCTTCTTGAATCATGGTAACAGTTTCCAGAATGTCCGAAACGTTTAACAAGATCTCTCCGCCTTTGTTATTAGTAGCTTATTGGCGTAAAACGCCAATAAAAAAAGAATAATTCTCAATTCTCAATTCTCAATTGCGCTCCGCAGAGCGCGTTAGTATTACGATTACACTTTTCTTTTTCATACAAAAAATCATACCCCTTTTTTCTTTCCAGTCGCCAGAACCAAAAGCGCCGTCAGCGCACCTAACACCGAAAACGCCGCCGTGTCCAGCAAAATGTCCGAAACCAGTGGGCCGCGACCGGAAAGGATCTGAATGCTTTCGTCCAAAACGGCGGCCATCAGTCCAAAAGCCATGCAGTGGTAAAAGCGCCAGAGTCCAAATTCGCGGTGAATACCGCTAACAAGGGCAACCTCAACGCCGAGCAGGCCGTATTCCAAAACGTGCCCGATTTTACGGATGTATTCTTGCAAAAAAAGGGAAAACACGGAATCCGCGCCGAACACCCGTTCCAAGATTTCCTTCGCACCGTCACTCACTTCAAGCGATTGGTCGCGGGGCAGGCAAGAGTTGGAAAAGATAAACAACACGGTAGCGGCGACGATCGCATATCCAAGTTTTTTCCTGTTTATTTTGATTATCATTTCAGCGTGACGGCCAAGTCCGCTACGGCTATCTCGCCCAAAACGCCGTCCTTGCGTGAGCGCACGGAGACGGTGCCGTTTTCTGTCTCTTTTTCACCCACGATTAACATATACGGAATTTTGTCCAGTTGCCCCTGCCGGATTTTATACCCGATTTTTTCGTTGCGACAATCCACTTCCGCGCGGATTCCCTGCGTAAGCAATCTATCGCAGACGGATTTTGCGTAATCGAAATGCTTTTCGCTAATCGGCAGAACCCGCGCTTGCTCCGGGGCGATCCAGAAGGGCAAATCACCCGCGTATTTTTCTAAGAGCAGAGCCAAAGTCCGCTCGTAACAGCCAATCGACGTGCGGTGAATGATAACCGGATTCTTTTTCGTGCCGTCTGAATCAACATATTCCATCCCGAATTTTTCGGCCAGCATCTGGTCAATCTGAAGGGTGATGAGCGTATCTTCCTTGCCGTGCACGTTTTTAATCTGGATGTCCAGCTTGGGGCCGTAAAAAGCAGCCTCGCCCTCGCCCACAGTGTAAGGAATTTCCAGGTGATTCAGAATCTTTTCCATGGCGCCCTGCGCCTCGTCCCACTGCTCGGGCGCGCCGATATACTTTTCCCGGTCGTCGGGATCCCACTTGGAGAAGCGGTAGGTCACGTCTTCATAAAGGCCGAGAGTTTTCAGCATGGTTACGGCCAGTTCCAGACAGCCGCGGAATTCGTCCTCCAGCTGGTCGGGGCGGCACATCAGGTGCCCTTCGGAAATGGTAAACTGGCGTACGCGGATCAGGCCGTGCATTTCGCCGCTGTCCTCGTTGCGGAACAGCGTGGAGGTTTCGTTGTAACGGAGTGGCAGGTCACGGTAGGAACGGCTGCTCGCCAGATATGCCTGGTACTGGAAGGGGCAGGTCATGGGGCGCAGCGCCATCGCGTCCGGGCTGTCCGGATCGCCGATTACGAACATGCCGTCCCGGTAGTGGTCCCAGTGCCCGGAAATTTTGTAGAGGTCGCTCTTGGCCATGTAGGGAGTTTTGGTCAGCTGCCAGCCGCGGCGCTGTTCCTCGTCTTCCACAAACCGCTGAAGAATTTGCAAAACCCGCGCGCCTTTGGGCAGAAGAATGGGTAAACCCTGCCCGATAAGCTCGCTGGTTGTAAAGTACCCAAGTTTTCTCCCCAGCAAATTATGGTCGCGGCTTTTGGCTTCTTCCACCGCGGCAAGATAGGCTTCCAGGTCCGTGGATTTTGGAAACGCGGTACCGTAAAGCCGACACAGTTGGCGGTTTTTCGCGTCCCCACGCCAGTACGCGCCGGTACACTGGAGCAACCGGAACGCCTTGATTTGACCGGTATGCATCAGGTGGGGGCCGGCGCACAAATCCACAAATTCGCCTTGACGGTAGAAGCAAAGCTCTTCGCCTGCCCCCCCATGCTCGTCAATCAATTCCAGCTTGTAAGGCTCAGCGCGCTCCGACATTAGCTTTTCGGCGTCAGCCCGGTCAAGCGTGAACCGTTCAAGGGGCAGGTTCGCTTTGATTATGGATTTCATTTCGTCTTCAAGGGCGGCAAAATCATCCGCGGTAAAGGGGCGTTCGCCGTCGAAATCGTAATAAAACCCGTTGGCGATTGCGGGACCGCCCGCAAGCTTGGTGTCTGGGAACAGGCGTTTGACCGCCTGCGCCAGAACGTGGGAAGCGGTGTGCCAGTATACCGCTTTACCCCCTTCGTCCTCGAATGTGAGGATAGAAAGTTTGCAATCGCCGTTTATGGACGTGCGCAGGTCACGGGTTTTGCCGTCGATTTCGGCGGCGCAGGCGTTACGCTGCAATCCGGCGCTGATTTGCCCGGCAAGTTCATAGGCGGTAATACCACCCTCAGCCTCCAGAACACTGCCGTCTTTAAGTGTGATTTTAACCATGTTGAAAATTCTCCCCGTTGTTTTTTAAATTGATAGTTGACAGTTATGTCTGCGACGCGTTTGAATTTTGATCCGTCCGTTTGCGGACTCCTTCATTCTCAATTAAATTCAGATCAAAACCTGAATTTCCCTCGTGTCCATGTCCTGTGTGCCGGTCAGAAAGCAACCCTTTTCCTTTGCGTAAGCAATGTAATCCAGAATTTCCCGCGTAATCCGCTCGCCTGGGGCAAGAATCGGAATACCCGGAGGGTAACACATCACAAATTCGCCGCATATACACCCGGCGGTTTGGGCGGTTGGCAGAGATTTTTTCTCGGAATAAAACGCTTCCTGCGGGGTAAGGCGTACGGCGGGGCTTATATATTCGTGGTCGAACATGCCGGCGGAGTCTTTTTGGTACAGCCGTTTGATTTCAGAAAGCGAGGAAATCAGCCGTTCCAGTTCCAAGCCCCGGTCGGCAGCGGTAATGAGCGCCAGTATGTTGCCGATGTCGCCGAATTCAATTTGAATGCCGTATTCGTCGCGTAATAAATCGTAAACCTCAACCCCCGCCAGCCCGATGTCTCTGGTATGAACAGAAAGCTTGGTAGCGTCAAAATCATAAATGGCGTCTCCATCGCAAAGCTCGCGGGAAAAGGCGTAATAGCCACCAATTTCGTTAATTTCAACCCGGGCGTACTCAGCAAGGGAAAGGGCTTGCTTATAAATCCTGGTGCCCTGCATGGCAAGGTGAGAGCGGGACATATCCAAGGACGCAAGCAGTAAATAGGAACCGCTGGTGGTCTGTGTCAGGTTGATAATCTGGCGGACGTACCCAGCGTTCATGTCTTTGCCGCACAGCAAAAAGGAGCTCTGAGTGAGCGAACCGCCGGTTTTGTGCATACTCACGGCCGCCATATCCGCACCCACGGCCATGGCGGGAATCGGAAAACCGTCGCCAAAATAAAAATGTGCGCCGTGAGCCTCATCCACCAAAACCAACATGCCGTGAGTATGCGCGAGGGCGGTAATTTCCCGCAGGTTGGAGCAAATACCGTAATACGTGGGGTTGTTCAGAAACACCGCTTTCGCGCCGGGGTTTTCTTTGATTGCCCGCTTTACGTCTTCCACCATCATGCCTAAAGGAATACCCAGTCGCTTATTTAATCCCGGATTTATGTAAACCGGAACCGCACCGCAGATCACCAGCGCGTTGATGGCGCTGCGGTGGACGTTGCGCGGCATGATTACGGAATCGCCGCGCTTGCAAGCCGTCATAATCATGGCTTGAACGGAAGAGGTGGTGCCCCCGACCATAAAGAAAGCATTTGCCGCGCCGAACGCCTCCGCTGCCAGAATTTCCGCGTCGCGAATGACAGAAACCGGGTGGCAGAGGTTGTCTACCGGTTTTGATGAGTTGATATCCGCGCTCATACACCGGTCACCCAAAAATTCGGTCAGGTCGCGGTTAGCGCGCCCGCCCTTGTGACCGGGAACATCAAAATGCACCATGCGGTTTTGCTTATATTCCGCCAGCGCTTCAAAAACAGGAGCGTTGTGTTGAAAAAAGTGCAAGATTCGGTATCCTCCAATTTAGTTGAGAATTGTTGTGGTGTCCGCCTTTGCGGATGAATTCAAATGCGTCGCAGACACAATAACTGTCAACTGTCAACTGTCAACTGTTAACTGACTCCCTCCGGGCATGATAAACAATAAAATGGCAAAAAAGTGCAAAACGCTTCCCGCGAGTACCAGCAAATGGAACACCGAATGCATATAACGCACCTTTTTTCCAACTCCGTACAGCACACTCCCAACCGTGTAAAAAACTCCGCCTCCAAAGATAAGCAAAATGGCGGGCAAAGGCAGGGAACGCACAAGCGGTACCACCGCTATGGCAATGCTCCAGCCGGTTCCGATATAACAAATCATGGAAAAAACACGGAACGCCCTCAAATCTACAGCGTTAAGCGTCACACCCAGCGCTGTCAGCCCCCAGACCAGACCGAATATTCCCCACGCGGCAAGCGGATATTTTTCCCTCATCTGCCCCAAAGTGATGGGCGTGTACGTCCCGGCAATCAGCACAAACACGGCGCAGTGGTCAATCACCTGAAACACTTTTTTGCTCGTATGAGTTCGCAGGCCGTGGTAGATGCTCGACATGGTGTAAAGCGCAATCATAGCCGCGCCGTAAACCGCGCCGCTGGCCACGCCCCACACATTGTCCGAAAACGCCGCCACACAGACACACATCACCAGTGCGCTTATGGCAAACGCGCCGCCCACAATATGTGAAACCATATTGAAGATTTCTTCCCCAAAGGTGTAATCGGGGAGCCGCCGTTCGCTAAGAGGTGTCCGCGTCATGCAATCAGTCCAATCTTTTTTTGTTGGGGCGAGCCCCCGTGTCAGCTCTAACCTATATGCCCGCCGGCAGTTCTCTATATCTCAAAATCGGCGGGTGTGTGTTTTTTTTGTCTGGGAAGCGCACGCGGTTTGCGCCGCATTGGGTCATAGACAAATTTTTTACAGCTGTCGTGAAGCTCCGTTATGCCGCGTTTCAGACAATAAATGTTCTCACGGCTGGCACCTAAACGCCCATGAACGCAGTATTCGCACGCCGGGGGAACAGACTCCCCGCAGATTTTTCTTTTCATCCCAAAGCCTCCCGGTACTATATTTTCACATATATTATTTTACACCAGATTGACCAAATACACAACAGTTATTTTGCGTTTAATGAAAAAACATATCTCGAACTCACGTGGCATATATTAAAAAGAACATTAACTGCGAGGTGAGGGAAATTGAACGGGCTTTTTGAGCGAGCTACTCAATTAGGGGAATACATTATTGAAAATAAAGCGACTGTGCGCGCGACCGCTAAAAAATTCAGAATTTCAAAATCAACTGTACATAAAGATGTCGCCGAACGACTGAAGCAGATTGACCCACAGCTTTACGGCGAAGTAAAACAGATTTTGGACACCAACAAAAAAGAACGCCATATCCGGGGTGGAATGGCGACACGACGAAAGTACAAGCAAGACGGTTGACCATATTCAGCAAGCGGTGAAGCTGCTCCTTGGTAATGGTATCAGCTTCAAAGGTGGCCATATGCTCGGTGAAAACTCCGACAAGGCCTTTTTCAATGCCGCGTTCTTTCTGTACGTTATGCGCCAAGCTTTCATTGCGTGTGTTGTATGAGCGGATGTACTGTATTCCTTCGCCGCACTGTTCTTTCGAATACTATTCCGCATCCTCAATTATTGCTTTGGACGCTCCTGCCGTCCAGTTTTTATAGTCTTTGTTCAGTGTTGTGATACAATTGATGGGTGACAGATAAAGAAGTAAATACAGCCAAAACATGATATAATGTTTTTTGGAAGAAAAACAAATATCAGAAAGGCTGTATTTACATGACAAG
>JAISRF010000165.1 GCA_031273775.1 Oscillospiraceae bacterium | reverse complement strand
GGGGTATTCATCCTCGATTAGTACATAGCGGTAGAACCGAGCCATTTCGGGAACAGCGAAAATGCCGATACCGCCAAAGGAACGGGTGGATACCGGCAAAATCTCGCCCTGTGCCACATAAGCTTTGAGTGTCGTATTCGCGCCGCTTTGCAGCCGAAATAAGGTGATTTTTCCCGGGATAAGATCTCCCTCCAGCGTACCGCGGGTGATGTCGGGATCACCGTTCGGTTCAAGCAGACGTTTCATAATCAGTTGATGTTTAAGCGCGGGCGTTTTCAGACGGCAGACCGGAGTATTACCGCAGTGGAAGCCCATAAAGGTATCCTTTAGAGTATAATCGAATTTGCTCTTGATGTCTTCGTCAAACAAATCCTGCGGAACCGAATTGTTGATATCCAGTAATGTTACGCTCTCACCGGTGATGCAGGTACCGATATATTCCGAAAGAGCGCCGTAAATATCGGTTTCACAGGCTACAGGAATGCCTAAAGCAGCCAGTCGGGAATTGATGTAGCAGGGTACAAAGCCAAATTCGGTTTGAAAGGCAGGCCAGCATTTGTTGGCAAAGGCGACAAACTGCCGCGCGCCCTTGTGAGCTTCCATCCAGTCCAGTAGCGTAAGCTCATATTGCGCTAATCGGGTGAGGATTCCGTTTTGACTGCCAAGCTCCTTTGCCATATCGGCGGCAACGGTCGGAATGCGTGTATCATCCTTGTGCTGATTGAAAGCTGTCAGCAGGTCAAGCTCGGAGTTTTCTTCAATCTCCACACCAAGATCAAACAGAGCCTTGATGGGCGCGTTGCAGGCCATGAAGTCCTGCGGACGCGGGCCAAAGGATATAATCTTGAGATTCTTTAGACCAACGAGAGCACAGGCAACTGTTACAAATTCAGTCATCATGGCGGCGACTTCATCTGCTGTACCCACCGGGTAATGAGGGACAACCGCTTTCAATTTGCGAAGACCGAGATTATACGAGCAGTTAAGCATACCACAGTAAGCATCGCCACGACCGTTTATCAGATCCTTGCCTGTCTCCTCGGCCGCGGCCGCATACATCACGGGACCGTCAAAATATTTGGCAAGCAGTGTTTCGGGTGTTTCCGGTCCGAAGTTGCCGAGGAACACAGTGAGTGCGTTACATCCGGCGGCTTTGACCTCACTTAGCGCTTTTAGCATATCGGTTTCATTTTCTACCGTGGTTTTGCATTCGAACAACTCTCCGCCGGCATTTTTATACGCTTCAGCAACGGCGGCGCGGCGCCGTTCAGAAAGCGATACAACAAAGCAGTCGCGGCTGACGGAAATAAGCCCGAGTTTAATGTTTGGTATGTTTTGCATGACGCTTCTTCTCCCTCCGGAATCTCATATCCGTATACTGACTCTGCAGACGGCGTTGCGCTTATCTTACATGATTTGTCTCCAAAACGCAAGTCTTTTTTTGGACTTTATTTTGATAAATACAAAAATTCTTTCCATTTAACCGCGTAAAATTATATAAAATTATATCGTATTTTTTTGTGAATTTTCAAAACCCGCCCTTGCGCTGACCGATAAAACATGATATAATTGATTCCGCAATTTATGATAGGCGGGGCAAGCTGAGTTTGAATATATTAAATAGCAAAACAAAAATCGGAGCGGGATTACACGAAAATTTAACAATGGTTTTTTGCGTGGAAAGGGTGTGATCATATGAATAAAAAAATTTCTGTGGGTATGGCGGTATCTTTAACGGTGCTCTCTGCCGTTTTGACCTTTACGCTGACCATGCTGTACGCATACCGTAACTTTAACCTTACTTATGAATCGGTTGCCGAGCGAAAGGCCATGTACAGCAAGCTTTCCAAAATTGACGATTTGATTCGCCAGAATTATTTTAAAGATATTGACGAGGCCAAGCTGTCCGACAGCATTGCGCAGGGCTACATTGCCGGGCTGGACGACCGCTGGGCGCGTTATCTCGGTCGCCAGGAAACGGTGGAGCGCGAACAGCACAACAACGGTGTTGAGGTAGGAATCGGCATAATGGTTTCCCGGGCGGAGGATGGCAATCTGCTTATCGTCGGTGTGACCAACGGTTCACCGGCGCAGGCAGACGGCATTAAAGCCGGCGATGTAATCGTCCGCGTGGATGGCAATTTGGTTGCCGATTTGAACTTTGAAGACGCTGTTGCCGCATTGAAAAACGGCGGGACGGGCACGGTTTGTAACTTCTCTATCCGAGGCGAGAATGGAGAAGAAATCCCGAAAATGGTCACAAGAAAAGAAATTAAAACCGAATCGGTCACCCTTGAAGAATATGACGGATTGGGTTATATTAAAATCACCGCTTTTAATAAAAGCGCCGCCGGGGATTTTGTAAAAGCTGTTGACGAATTAACAAAATCCGGTGTCCGCGGCTTGATTTTTGACCTGCGCGGCAATCCGGGCGGTACCATTGACTCCGTAACGGAAATGCTCAACCGCATACTTCCCGCGGGTGTGCTTGCCACGCAAACCAACAAGGGTGGCGTAACCACCACCCTTTCTGAGTCCGACGGCCCGGGTGTAGACTTACCCATGGCGGTGCTGATTAACGGCAGCTCCGCTTCCGCCGCGGAGCTGTTTGCCGCCGATATCCGAGACTTTGGGAAGGGGCCGCTGGTGGGAACAAAAACCTTTGGTAAAGGTGTTATGCAGAACACGTTTTCGCTTCCGGATGGTTCGTCAGTGCAAATCACCACCGCGAAATTTAACCCGCACAGCGGCGTGAATTTTGACGGCGTGGGATTGCTTCCAGACAAGGAAATCGACCTTTCGGACGAGCAAAAGAAAAACCTTGCCAATTTGTCTCTTGCCGAAGACCCGCAGTTTCTGGCGGCGGTTGACGAGTTGAGAGTTGAGA
>JAISRF010000133.1 GCA_031273775.1 Oscillospiraceae bacterium | reverse complement strand
TGATGCAGATCGGTTTTTACGGAGATATAAAGTAGAAGACGGACTGGATGGTTTGAATTTCAACGGCTCTTCCCTAATGGCATATGGCAAAAGTAATGAAGTTCAAATGGTCGTTACGTATAAAATTCAAGTCGTGAAATTATTGGGCATAGATATTCATTATACGATTCGGCAATGCGCTAAATCCTCAGCCTGGGGCAATGGTGTGTCTCAGCTTTTGCAACAAGAGGTAGAGACCATTGAGGCTAAAAACGGCGATGGTGTTTGGGATTTGCCCCCACTAGAGCGCGGAAAGGTAATAACTAACCTAGAAAGGAAAAAATTTACCTACACCTCTGATGGTAATGGATTTGATGGATATAATCCCAGCGGGAATCAATTTATTCAAGTCGCTTCAATGCACGGTGAAACATATAAAAAGGAAAAAGGAATTACATCTAAGCTGAACAGCACGCTCAATGATATGGAAACCAAGGTCTCTAAGCTTGGCGAAGAGATTACTGTAAAAAACAGTTCAGGCAACGATGTGAAGCTAAATTCTGACCCTGACACGCGAACGTATAAGATTGTTTTGGTTGTCCCTGAAAACGCTGACAAGGTGACCATCAATAAAGCGGTCGGCGATTTCATAACAGCACAGGCAGCAAAAAGAATTACTGTAACCGTTGATGTTAAATATGACTACGGAACCCCAACCGAAATAGAGGGCGGCTAACGCCAGGAGTAGTATTGAGGTTAAACTGGCTCATGGCGCAAAAATTAAACTGGCTAATGAGGAGTTTGAGTTTAGGCTTTATTAAGAGGAAGAGAGATTCATATAATGAGGAAGTAAAGCGTTGAATTTTATTATTTTTCTGCTTTGCCAACAATCCCCTGTTCTTCGGCTCCGTCGACGGCGTGACGCTTTTGATCGCCGCTCTCCGGTTCTTATTCATCTTTCAGAAAAGAAAAAAAGCTGATTTTACATATTTTACAGCCCATTTGTATGACAAATTACCCGCGCGATGATGTATAATCAAATGTATCAAAGAGCGTTGGGAGCGTGAACCAGTGGCATTTGGCTTTAAAACCTTGCAAAACCTTCAGGAAAAACTGGCGGCGGATTCCATTAAGATACCGTTGGCGGCAGATGTTTCTCCGCTGTTTTCAGAAAGGGTGATTTACGGCAGGCGCGCCGCCAACCGCATCGTGATCCACCCCATGGAAGGCTGTGACGGAACACCGGACGGCAAGCCGGATGATTTAACCGCGCGGCGGTATACGCGCTTTGCTCAAAGCGGGGCGGGAATCATCTGGTTTGAGGCGGTCAGCATTCTGCCCGAAGCGCGTGCGAATCCCCGCCAGCTGTACCTGCATGACGGAAGCGCGGAGGATTTCCGGCGGTTGACGGAGCATATCAAACAAACCTGTTTCCGGAAAAACGGGTACGAACCGCTTATTATTCTCCAGGCGACCCATTCCGGGCGGTACGCGAAGCCGCGGGGAATCCCCGCTCCGATTATCGCCTGCCACAACACGAATTTTGAGCGTGAACGTCCACTGCCGGACAGCGCCATCGTAACCGACGACGAATTGCGGACGGCGGAGCAGCGGTTTGGGCAGACGGCGAAATTGGCGAAGGAGTCCGGATTTGACGGTATCGACATAAAAGCCTGCCACGGGTACCTGCTCGGCGAATGTTTGTCCGCGTTCACCCGCCCCGGCCCTTACGGCGGCAGCTTTGAAAACCGTACCCGCCTTTTGAAAAACGCCATACAGGCGGCCTCCGCGCACAAAAGCCCCGGATTTTTTATTACCGCCCGCATAGGCGCGTATGACGGTTTTGAATATCCTTACGGTTTTGGTGCCCGCCGGGACGGTCAGGTCGGGCCGGATTACGCGGAAGCAATTACCCTGTGCGATCTGTTACGGGAACAATACGGGCTGGAGCTTGTGAATATCACCATCGGCAACCCTTACCAGAACCCTCATGTCAACCGTCCGTACGACAGCGGGATATCGTCCCCGCCGGAGAATCCGCTGGGCGGTGTGGAACGCCTTTTGAACGCCGCGCGGGCGGTTCAAAAGGCGGTACCCTCCCTTTCGGTAACAGCGACGGGGTTTTCTTACCTGCGGCAGTTCGGCCCCAACGCGGCGGCCGCCATGCTCAAACAGGGGGACTGCGCCTTCGCCGGTTTTGGGCGCCAGGCCATTGCCTACCCCTGTTTTGTGGAGGATTTACGGGAGCGCGGCGCGCTCAAACCCGAGAAATGCTGCGTTACCTGCTCAAAATGCACCCAGCTCATGCGGGCGGGCAGCGCCGCGGGTTGCGTGGTGCGCGACAGTGAAGTTTATCTGCCTCTTTATAAAGAGAGCGTACTTAAAGCTTGAGGGGTTATCGCCGCGGTAAGTTTTCAGACAGAGCGCCGAGTTATTTCAGAAAGGTATGGTCATAAAAATGAAAAAAGTTGCGTTGATTACAGGCTCCAGGCAGGGAATAGGTCTTGCCACCGCCAAAACACTGGCGGAAAACGGTTATTTTGCCGTACTGTCCGATGTGGTGGAACCTGATGGCGCCCGGGAAGCGCTTACCGCCGTATCGACCGTGGGCGAATGTGACTACATCAAATGCGATATTTCCAGCGACGCGGATCGCGATGCGGTTTTCCGTGAGATTTTGGCGCGGTACGGGCGGTTGGACGTGCTGGTGAATAACGCGGGAGTGGCACCGCAAAAGCGGGCGGATGTTTTGGAAACCACCGAGGCCAGTTTCGACCGGCTGATGGAAATCAACCTGAAAGGCACCTTTTTTATGTGCCAGCGGGCGTCGGGGCTGATGTTAACGCTGAAAGCCGCCGACCCCGGACTCCGTCCCCGGATTGTGAATATTTCCTCCGTTTCGGCGTACACCTCTTCCACCTCACGCGGGGAATACTGCATTTCCAAGGCGGGCATTTCCATGGTCACCAAGCTGTTTGCCGACCGGCTGGCGGAAGAAGGCATTCCGGTGTTTGAAGTGCGTCCCGGCATTATTCTGTCCGATATGACGCTACCGGTAAAGGAAAAGTACCAGACCCTCATTGAGGGCGGGATAACCCCAATCAAACGGTTCGGAACTCCGGAGGACGTGGCGAACTGCGTGCTGGCAGCCTGCGGCGGCCTGCTGGATTTCTCTGCCGGGCAAGTACTCAACGCCGATGGCGGGTTTGAGCTCCGAAGACTGTAACGCGCATCGTGGAGCGAATTGAGCGTTTAAAGTTGAGCGTTGCGGCACCGCCGTTGGCGGCGAATTAAGGGGGAATGTAAATGCGGGCAAAAACAGTGGAGTGCGGTAACCTTACGGTGGACTGCCGCACTTATGACACCATTGTAATCGGCAGCGGATGCGCGGGCTTTAACGCGGCGGACTGGCTGCACCAATATAACCGACGGGATATTGCGCTGGTGACCGAAGGAATCAATATGGGCACCTCCCGCAACACCGGCAGTGACAAACAAACCTACTACAAGCTCTCTCTGGCGTCGGACGGAGCCGATTCGGTGAGGGAAATGGCGCAAACCCTGTTTGAGGGCGGCGGTGTGAACGGAGACAACGCGTTGGTGGAAGCGGCACTTTCCGTCCGCTCTTTCATCAAGCTTTCGTTGCTTGGCGTACCCTTCCCGGAAAACGAATACGGGGAATTTGTGGGCTACAAGACCGACCACGACCCCCGGCAACGGGCAACCTCGGCGGGACCGTTAACCTCGAAATATATGACCGAGGCGCTGGAACGTTCCGTCCGCGCCAACGGCACGGATATCCTGGACGGATACGAAGTGTTCCGCCTGCTGGTTTCCGGCGGGCGGGTTTACGGGTTCCTTGCCTTTAACCTGGCGGAACCCCAAAACGGCAGTTTCGGAATCACGGCTTTTTTTGCCAACCATGTGGTGTGGGCGACCGGAGGCTCCGCGGCGGTTTACCTGAATTCCGTTTATCCCGAAAGCCAAAGGGGGACATTGGGGCCGGCGCTGGAAGCGGGCGCGCTTTGTTGCAACCTGAACGAGTGGCAGTACGGCTTGGCCTCCACCAAATTCCGCTGGAATGTCTCCGGCACCTATCAGCAGGTTTTGCCCCGTTATATTTCCGTGGATGAGCGGGGAAAAACGCGGGAGTTTCTGCGGGAATATTTCGAGGACGACGCAGAGCTTTTGGATTTGGTGTTTTTGAAAGGGTACCAATGGCCCTTTGACAGCGGAAAAATAAAGCGCTCCGCGCCGCAAGTAACGGGCGGTCAGCCCGAAGATCGCCCCAAAGGGCCGCATATGGTTTTACCGGAGCGAATAAACGGTTCTTCTCAAATCGACCTGCTGGTACACCGGGAAATGCTGGAAAAGGGTCGCCGCGTCTTTTTGGATTTTACCGCCGATCCCCGCGGACTGGAAAACGGCTTTGACTGCCTTTCTCGGGAAACCCGGAAATATTTGGAAAACTCGGGCGCTCTAGTTCCCACCCCCATCCGGCGGCTGGAAATCATGAACCCGCAGGCAATCCGGCTTTATCAAAACAACGGCATTGACCTCACCCGCGAACCGCTGGAAATCGCGGTTTGCGCCCAGCATCAAAACGGCGGGTTAGATGTGGACGCCAACTGGGAAACCTCCGTCAAAGGGCTGTATGCCGTGGGGGAAGCCGCAGGAACCTTCGGCGTTTACCGTCCGGGCGGCAGCGCGCTTAATTCCACGCAGGCGGGCAGTCTGCGCGCCGCGCAGCACATTGCGTTCGGGCAAAAGACCACGCCGCCGGAAATAGAGAGAGCGTTTGAGACGTGGAAAGATGAAATACGCGGCGCTTTGCGTGAAATCAACCGGTTTTTTCAGCCGGAAAGCGCGCCGGATGACGCAGGAGAATTCGTTCGGTTAGCGGGCGCGGTCATGTCGGACAAGGCGGCACATATCCGCGATTCTGAACAGTTAACGGAAGCGAAAGAAGAAATCGGCGGTCTGCTTGGCCGGTTGGAGTGCGAATATAAAACCGGAGATCCGGGCGGTGTTCCCGGATATTTCCGCGCAAGGGGTACGTTGCAAACCGCGTTGGCCGCGCTTTCCGCCATGAATGAGGCAGTGTCCCTCTGCGGCAGCCGCGGTTCCGCTTTTGTGCCCGGTTCAGAGCCTTTGGAGGAACGCCACGCCAATATTCAATTTATTACCCGCCTGACCGGCGCAAGCTTCGAAACCCAAATCCGCAAAGTGCGGGAAATCCCCGAAGGCGGGCAATGGTTTGAAGCGGTATGGCGTGAATACAACCGCAGATTTTTATGACGCCCGGATAGGTAGCGGAAAAAGAATCGATGTAAAGAGTCATTTGCGTTCCAACACGTAAGTGGCTTTTTTTGTTTGCCATTTGGCTTGACCCTCAGATGCTTTTATTTTCAACCGGCCAATACGCAAAACATCAATATAATTAAATAAAGTATCAATATATATTATTTACTTTTCGTCTTAGATAAGGTATTCTATCATGTGAAGAGTTGTTATAGAACATATGTGCGGAGGCGACAAAATGTATCAAAAAAAGAGATCCACCAAAAGGCTTATTTCGCTTTGCCCGGCTTTCTTCCTGCTATTTATCGTATGCGGTTTTTTTGACGGAATGAAAGCCGAAGCGGCTTCTTACAGCGGACGGGGAAGCAAATCTGACCCATATATAATACAAACGGCGGAGCAGCTGGACGGGATCCGGGACAATCTTAATGCGCATTATAAGCTGGGAAACACGATTGACCTTTCATCAGTGGCGGACTTTAAGCCGATCGGTAGCCTGAAAACTCCGTTCAAAGGCTCCTTAAGCTGCGATCTCGATGGTAGCGGCAAGCCCTTGTATGCGATCAAAAACCTGAAAATTCTTGTTAACCCGCCCGGAAGTACATGGTCGGAGAAATTTTCGGGGTATAAACAAGACGGCAGCTCGGGCTGGGAAGCCGGATTGTTCGGTTGTGCCCAAGCGTCCGCTTTCACCAATATTCTGATATTAGACGTTAATCTTACCAGTAAGGTTGCGACAGAGGGAAAATATCAGATGAACCCCGATTATTCAGTAAACCCGGGGCAGGATGATATGGCCGCGGCGGCTCTGGTTGCCATCGGAAAGAATCTCACGGTAAAAGGATGCGGCGTGTCCGGCACCGTAACATCGGGCTCCAATCATGTTGGCGGGCTGATAGGATATATGGCGGATTCGTCTGTTTCATGTTCATGGTCGACGGCAACGGTGACCTCTACGGGAACATGGGGAACAGGAGGGTTGGTCGGAAGTGTTTCGGGAACCTCCTCAATTTCCGAATCTTTCTATAACGGAACCATGACCGGCGGTTCCACGCATGCGGGTGCGTTGTCAGGCTCCGCGTACGGTGATAAAATAACTGTTACTGACTGCTGGGCCGGCGGCATCGTAAAAACTGAATCCTCCGGTTGTTTTTTAGGTACGAAAAACCATACGGACGGCAATCAGCTTCTTAATACGGATATCGCAAAGCAATGCTATACATTGGCTAAGATTGAAGGGCGCGCTCAGATTCCCGGCGGCAACAGATTAAAAAACGCGAATTATGCCGCGAAAGAAGCCGGCGTTTTGGAGGTGGGATTTTTTGCGGCAACAATGGATGAAATAAATACTGTTTTTTCCGCCTTTTCCGCGTGGAAAATTACCGCCGGCTCGTATCCGCAACTGAAAAATGTGATTGCCGTTCCCGATTCCTCCGCCTACAAGCCCGGCGCCGTGACACAGAGCCCCGCGTCAAGTACGGCAGCAACCGCTTCCGAAGCGCCGGACGAGTGGCAGAGTGACGCGCAAGACGGCACGGAGACGGCTGAAAGCGACACGAAAACCACCGGGAGCGGGTCAGATGAAATCGGCGGTTCCGTTAACGCAAACTTTTCTGAAAATGACACGTTGCTTAAGCTTCGCACCTCAGAAAAAGTGTTGATCGGAATAGTTACCGCTTTGATCGTGTTGTCGGCAGCGGGAAGCGCGGTAACGATTGTTCTCATATTAAGAAAAAAGGGGCAGGCGCGATGAGCGGCATACGAAAATTTAAAAAAAAGATGATTTCCGCCTTTGCGGTGGCTTCTCTGAGCGCATTCAATGCATTTTCCGCGTTAGCGGCTAACGCTTCGGAATCCTCACAAAGCGGCTATCAGATAGATACCTCCATAGAAAATCAAGTTGTTCAGCTTTCAGGCGTCGAAAAGTCATTGGTTATCATTTTGTCCGCATTGGTCGCGCTTTGCCTGCTCGGAGGGATCGTCAGCGTTGTTCTGACATTTCAGAAAAAAGGCGGTGCGGCATGAAAGCGAACGGAGCATCCCCGGCGGTGATGGCAGGGCGGCGGAAAAGTCAGCGCCACCGCAATCTTGCGTTTAGCGCGATGGCTTTCCCGGCGGTATTGGCGCTTATCCTGTTTGAGTATGTTCCCCTGAGCGGGCTTGTACTCGCGTTCAAGAACTACAATAATGTGGACGGGATATTCGGAAGCCCTTGGAACGGGCTTGATAACTTTAAATTTTTTGTTGAGTCCTCGGATATGGCGATCGTGTTGCGTAACACGATCGGCTACAGTCTTTGCATTATGTTACTTCTTAATTTGTTGGGCGGCATGATCATTGCCTTGCTTTTATATGAAGTGCGTAGCCGTTTTGCGAACAGGCTTTACCAAACGGCGATGCTTCTCCCCGATTTTCTGTCATGGGTTTCAATTTCTTTCATCGCGTTTCTGCTGTTAAACCCGGAGTCCGGCATTATGAACCAGCTGTTAACCACATTGGGACTCCGGAGTATTGAATGGTACAACGAAGCGGGGTATTGGCCGTTTATCATAGTCGGCTTCCAGCTGTGGAAAGCCGTTGGTATGTCGGGTCTGTATTATTACGCGGCGCTACTCAATACGGACACCCAGCTCTTTGAGGCGGCATCGCTGGACGGAGCCGGCAAGCTGCGCCAGATTTGGCATATTTCCGTGCCGCAGTTGCTTCCCATGGCGAGCATCGTACTCATCACTCAGATGGGCGCCGTTTTGTCCACCAGTTTTGATATGTTCTACAATCTGCCGATGAATACCGGTGCGCTCCAATCCACCACGAACGTGCTGTCCACTCACATTGTCCGCGGGTTGCAGTCCGGGCAGATTGGCTCCACGGCGGCCATCGGCCTGTTTCAGTCCGTGGTGGGAACCATCTTGTTTTTGACCACGAATGCCATTATCCGGAAGCTTTCGCCGGCAAAGGCCATGTTTTAATGACTTATTGGCGTAAAACACCAATAAAAATAATTCTCAACTCTCAATTTTAAATTCTCAATTGCGCTCCGCAGAGTGCGTTAATTTGCGAGGGATAGATTTGAAAAACAGCAAAATGTTTATTACCGGGGTTCATATATTTTTTATCATGGCAACGGTGGTATTTTTAGCGCCCGTTCTCATTGTGATCGCCGTTTCGATATCAAACGAAAATGATATTATGCAATACGGTTTTTCTTTGATTCCGCGGAGCATTGACTTTACCGCTTATCAAATTATATTAAAGGATTTTACCGTAATCGGCCGCGCCATCCTTCTTACGGCTTCTGTGGCGGTGGTTGGAACGATTCTGGCGCTTACCGTTAACTCCCTGCTGGGTTACGTTTTGACAAAACCTGATTTCATCTTCCGCAAACCCATTACACTGATGCTGATTGGCTCCATGCTTTTCAACGCGGGTTTAATACCCACCTTTGTTATAAATACGCGGGTATATCATTTTGGAAATAATATTTTGGTGTATTTGCTTCCGGGACTGGGCGGCGCCTGGGCTGTCATTCTGTTTCGCACGTTTTTTTCCGGCATTTCACCCTCCTTAATGGAGTCAGCTTACATAGACGGCGCGAACGAGCTGCAAATCATGGCCAAAATCGTATTGCCCATGTCAAAAGCAATATACGCGATTCAATTTTTTATGGGTATTATTTCAAGGTGGAACAACTTTCAAACCTCGCTTCTGTACATGACAGACGAAAAGCTTTACACCATACAGTATGTACTTCAGCGAAACCTGACGGATGCCAAAACCATAAAACAGGCATATGAAGCTTTCGGAATGATGGCCGATATAAATATCCCGATTATGACCATGCGCTACGCAATTTGTTTAATCGGTATTTTGCCCGTACTGTTATTGTTTCCGTTAATGCAAAAATTCTTTTCCAAGGGAATTGCCGTCGGCAGTGTTAAGGAATGAATTACACCACCGCAAGCGGCGGTGTATCTTCGTGGAATCCTTCCTATGGGCTGGGTATTTGACCAGAGGAGAATAAAAGCCGACAAATTATATTGTAGGAGGTAATCTTATGAAAAATTTAAAGAAAAGCCCGCTTGCCCTGGCAGTCGTCATGGTGGCCGCCATGCTTCCAACGGCAGGGATCATCGTACCGGCTCTGGCCGGCGATCCCGTGTCCGAGCACACTTACGAGGTTGCCGACTTTGAGCCGCGGGACGCGGGAACCTACGGCTCGGTAATTGAGGCCAAAGATCTTATCGCGTACACCGTTGGCAGAACCGTTTCTACTCCTAACACCGTTTCCAAGTTCCGCCTGGTCAACAACCCGACCGATGGTACCCAAGCGCACCCTGGGCGGGTGGGTACCTTTTTGCGTGACGGAACCGCGACCTCCGCCTGGAACGCCACCACCAACAATGTGCGGCACACAGTCGTCGAACCCCTGCCGCAGTCGCTAGACGGCAAGGTTTACCCGGTGACGGAAATTTCCGGAACCAGAACGCTTACCAACGGCGCGTTTACCGCCGCTGCCAGTACCAATAATCCAAAGCGCGCCATAAGACGGGCGTCTACATTTTTCACCTACAAGGCGGATATATCCACCGCCGCCGACCTTGAATCGGGGGCGACCAGATACAGGTATTACGGATCGTCCTTTATTATCAGCGCTTCCGCTACTTTGGGCTTCAGCATGATGTTTCCCGATAATTCCGCCCGTAACGGATATTCGGATGTGATTGTGGCCGCCGACGGCACCCTTACATCGGAGCCCGGAAATGACCCTGATAACGGCGTTGTATATTACGCACGCGGCAGAACGGGATCCACCGACACTTCTCTCGTTGATTATCTGATTTCGGTAGACGGCGAGCCCGCTGACGCGACCGTCAAAGAGAGCGCGGCCGGTGAGTTTGAACGCAAAATTTCCCTTGACCCCACGGAGCACTGGGTGGATTACCGCCTGTACTGGGGCGAGGCTAACGCTGTTTTAGAGCTTACGCTTACGTTGGACATACCGGGCGCGGCGCCTGAGGATCAAAGCAAGGAAAAGCGATACACTTTCCGTATGAATCTGTTTAACCCGAGCGCGATGGGAGAATATCAGCGCACCTTGGCCATAGGTGGCAAGCAGCTAACGGCGGCAAACCCGGAGCCGGTTTTGCAGTGCCCAAATTATTACGGCGATTTTACGGTAAAATATGACACGACGCCGGACGCTTGCGCGTTGATCGACGCCCGGATTGCGGCACTGCCCGACCCGGCAGATTTGACCCTGGACGACCAAGCGATCATCGCGGAAATTGAAGATCTGGCAGGAGCGGTATACGCGTTATCCGAGACCGATACACAGAGACTTCAGTATAGAGAGAAGCTGCTTGAGCTCATAGCGAAGCTCGCGGAGCTGCGAAACGACGGCTCTGAAAGCGACTTGATTACATTTGAGCCCTTTCAAAGCGGAATAGAGTGCTTTGAATCGCTGAACGCCGCTTCGCCGGACGGCTGGTCGGTCGTTAATAACCCGTTCCCCGGTGGCGTAAATACCAGCTCGAAGGCACTCAGTTTTACCCGAAACTGGAAAGATGGTACCTCCGGAAATTTGCGCGCGGTATATAAACTGACCGATGATATCATGCCCGGAAACAGGGTGCTGTCGAATATTTCCGGCAAGGTGTATGTCGGTACAGGTACTTCCCCTACCTTGATATATGACTATAAAAATGAAAACAGATGGCAGGGATTGCAGATCAGCATTTCTGCGGATAACGGACTCGGCATTCTTCCGGTGTCCTACAGCGGCGGCGACGCGCTGACGGTTTCTCAGTCATATGACCGCGCGTATGTTCGTTTGGACTCGGAGAATGCCGCCGCGCCGGTAACCGGAATTTGGATAGAGTTCAATCTGGAATATACGCTGCTTAATTGCTATATGACCATGCGCGCTTACGGCGCGGATGGTGAGCTGTATACAGGACAATTTCCCATGCGCCGTACGTTGGTGGACACATCGGAAACCCAATTTGGCGTTTGTATCGCCTCCGGTAACGGTTATATAGATGATCTCCGTGTGAATTATCAGGACACGGAAGATTATATGAAAGCCAAGATTTTTCTGGAAAACCACAGTTATATTCTCAATCTTTTTCCCGCCGATACATACATTTCGGAAATCGACAGGGAATTTGTTGAAGCCATTTCGGATGATTATGACGGTCTTGTGGAATATGATAATGAAAACGGTACGAATGTATGCCATTATTTACCTTTAATGGATACAAGAATCGCCAATATCAAAAAAGCTTTGGCCGCTCTGGCCGATGACCCTGATGCCGCCGGAAAAGCCGCGCGGGATCAAGCTTTGGTTGACGCCAGGGACGCGGTGTCCGCGCAGGGCGACTACACATATACCTACAGATATGATTTCACAGACGGGCTCAGAGCGTTCCAACCGGCCAGGGATACCATGGTCAACCCCGCGGAAATGGTAACCGAATATAATGAGGATTTCGGCGGTTATGTGCTGAAAACAGGGCGTTACAGCATTGCCACCCTGAAGAAACCGCTTCTTCCCGACAAAGCCCTGCTGGTGGGAATCAGCTTTAAGACCAAACCCGCTCAGGCAACGGCGAATTCGGCTTCCGGCAGGTTCAGGGTGGTTACCCGGTACCTGCATGATGGGGCGCTGAACAGCTACGCGTTTTATCAGGGGGACACCTCCGTTCGCGCGGGCTATCGAGCCTCCTCCGGCTCCATTACGTCGCCGTCACAGCAAACGAGTGTTACGACCGACCTTGATATTAATACGATTTGGACGGTAAAAATCGAATATCTCGGCGCGGGAAACCGGTTATCCACCCGGATGACCATTACCGATGAGAAAAACAATTCTCTTGTTACCACACAGAGCGCGGTTTCGGCTGAATCGAGCATTAACAATATGCTGGCGCTCGGCGGTAGCGGCATCCCCGTGTACATGGCGGACTTGGAGGTTACTTACCGATACGGCAACTACGATGTGAACGAAAAAAATGATGATATCACCGTCAATTATGCCGGAAACACATGGATAAGCCCGGGTGATGTTGCGCTTATCTCAGGAGAAAACCTGACCGAGAACGTGCTGAAAGCGGAAATTCTCGCGGTTCCGAAAGACAAAAGCGCCGCAAAAGGCTTTATTGACCGTACATGGTTCGACTATGACGGTGTGCATGAGGATGAATTCAGCGCGGAGCCGGTTCAGCCTTACTGGGAGGAGGATGCCGCGCTGGAAGTTACGTTTGTGCAAAAAACGGCGGACTCTCTGAAATTCATTGTTCCGAAAGAATTGGAGAACGGCCTGTACGCTGTGCGCCTGTACAGCAGTAAGGGAGGCGCTCCCAAAACGATTTACCTGAACACCCCCTGGGTTGACTACACGGTAGGGACGGACGGAGCCATTACCGCCGCGGGCAGCGATTTGCGTGTAATCGGCAAAAACCTTGCGCCGGATGAAAGCACAACGGATTTGAAAGCGTATATTATCGGCGCGGGGATTAACCGTGAAGTGCCCGTGTCTGCCGCACAGTCCAAATATTCACTTAGCGTAGCGGTTCCGTCCGATTTGAAAAACGGCGAATATGAGCTTTGGCTGTATAACGGATACGGAAACGGCACCGCTTGGGCGATACCGACGAAATTCAATGTTGGCACGCCTATCCGTTCCGGTTGGAGCGATAAAGTGTTCAATGTCAGGGATTACGGCGCAACGGGAGTCAAGTCTCAAAACGCCACGCCGTATATTGTCAACGCATTGGCGGCTGTGAGCGCGAACGGCGGCGGAACGCTTTATTTTCCCGCCGGAACGTATAGCCTGGAATCGGAGTTGATTCTTCCTAAAAAGATGATTTTCCGCGGCGAAACCACAGGCGCGACCACTCTCTTTTTCCGGCCTTATAAACAAGCGTACAATGACCTAAGTACGGTCCTGCTGGCGGAAAGCGACATTGAAATATCCAATCTTACCGTTGCCTGTGAACGGATCGGCGGGATTCTGTCGCTGAGCGGTTCGGCAAGCGATAACATCTATATTGAGAATGTTGAATTTGAGATTAATCCCTTTGCCGGACAGGTAACAGACGGCTCAAACACCACATTTACCAATCTTCTTCCGGCAACTTCCGAAAACCTCTTGAAAAGTTGGGCTGTAAGTGGTAGAATATAATCAAGAAAATGGAGGGGGACTTTCAAACATGAAACAGACACGGTTGCTGGGCAGTGAAACACAGCTT
>JAISRF010000099.1 GCA_031273775.1 Oscillospiraceae bacterium | reverse complement strand
CTTTTTCCGGTGAAATTGCTTTCGGTGGCCATAAAGATGTAATATTCGGCGGTAGGCACCGCCTCGCGCAAATCGACCAAATTACCCGTGGATTTGCTTGCGGGAATCCTGGCGTACAGCTTGGTGGCCTCCGGCACAATTTCACTGCCCTTAAATATGCCCTCCACCTTTTGGGAACCGTTGTAAATATAGGCACGGAAGTTGATGCCCACGCTCCCGGTAACGTAAATGGCGCTCTCGTAGCTGACAATACCCAGCGTCTTGCCCAGCTTTTCGTCCTCGTACATCTTGGTTTCGTAGGCGATGCCCTTGTACCGCGGGTTGTTGGTTTTGTCGTTGTCGCCGCCCGGGCGGCGGTCAACAGTGAAGTAGGTATAATTCTTTTTTCCGAAGATGGACGTGCCGGTAAATAACTGTGTCAGAATAAAGGCGCTTAACCCAAGAGTCGCCAGGGTGGCGCAAATTTCCACCGTGGTACGTACTTTGTGGCTTTTTTTCTTTTTTTTCTTTTTTTTGGGTGGCGGGGGTTCCGGGACGGAACGCCGGGCGCGGCTTGAAAGCTGAATATCATGTTCCGTGGCGATTCATCCTTTCATAAAATGGTTGACACAGAGAAAAATCAAGTGTATGATGATTTAAACTGAAATGGGAGTCGCAAAAATATGAAACTTACAAAGAAAAACTTACGCGCGGAGCTCGCAAAATATGCCACGGTGTTTTTACTGGCGGGGCACATTATTCTGACCGGGTGTAATTCCGGCGGCGAAGGCTCGGATTCCTCCGCGGCGGGAACACCTTCGGCGGAGCGTGTATCCGGCGCGGGGCAAACCGAAATGGGCACCTTTGGCAAGGGCGATTTACGGCTGGAGATTGCAGGCGTTGAGGTGGTTTTAATGACCGATTCCGCGTCCCTGATTGCAGCTTTGGGCAACGGATACGAAATGGCGGAGAATATCAGCTGCCATTTTGCCGGAAGTATGGATCGGGATTTTTTCTACCCAACCTCGGAAAATGAGGAGATTCTGGTCAGCACCTACGGTTTAGAGGGCAGGTATGTCATCGGCGAAATCCGCTTTGGTTCGGACAAATACAAAACCAAAAAGGGCATTACCGCGGGAAGCTCCGTCCAGGAAGTTATTGACGCTTACGGCGAAAATTATACGGTTGACGAGGGCGGAGAAGAAGAAGACGGCGTTTTAAAAACCGGCATTATGCATTATTGGCTGGGTGAAAAGGAAAACGAAAAGACGCCCCGGCTGTATTTTGACGTGGAAAACGGCAAGGTCACGAACGTTAACGTGTACAGCGCGGCGCAGGATAAATTCGGGTTTTAACGCGGTTGTGAATTCAGGGTCTGAATGTTTATTATTCAATGTTCACCGCGACGTCAGCCGCGTATTTGGCGCGCCCAGGGCGATTCGAACGCTCGACCTACTGCTTAGAAGGCAGTTGCTCTATCCGGCTGAGCTATGGGCGCGAATAACAGCCTAATCATACTTTTTTTCCCACCCTTTGTCAAGACTTGTTTTGTTCTGGTTCGTCAAAAAGAGTGTTAAAAAAATAACAAACGCGATTTTACGTAAATTTTACACAGAATATACACAGTCCTGCTTTTGCGCTCTGTCCGGACGGGTTATACTTCGAACATCAAGTTTGAAATGAGGAGTACAAGGCAATGAAGAAAATTTCAGGTCTGATCATGGCAATCATCCTTACAGCGGCGGTCTTTGCGGGGTGCAATGACGCCGACACGGCGAGCACCGCAAGCGGCGGTACGGCTTCCGTGGCACTTTCCGGCGTGGTCAAAACAGGCGGCTCCACCTCTGTGGAAAAAGTCATGAACGCGCTTATCTACCAGTTCCAGGCGGACAACGACAAGGTCACCATCGATTATGAAGCCAACGGTTCCGGGGACGGAATTAAAGGCACGATGAACGTGACTTACGAACTGGGTCACAGCAGCCGCGAGTTGAAAACCGACGGTACCGAGGACGGTCTGACCGCCGTGGCGTACGCAATTGACGGCATTGCCATTGTGGTTCATAAAGACAACGCGACCGCAAATCTCACCAAAGCGCAAATCAAGGGCATTTACACCGGAAAAATCACCAACTGGAAAGAGGTCGGGGGCAAAGACGCGCCGATTACCGTTGTGACCCGTGAGGTTGGCTCCGGCACCAGAAGCGGTATCGCGGACATTATCGGCCTGGAGAAAAAGGACAGCACGGGCAACGCCGACCCAGAAACCGCCATCATCGCTAACGCCACCGTTGCGGACAGCACGGGAGCGGTGCAGACCACCGTCTCCGCAAATGCCAACGCAATCGGATATATGTCCTTCTCCGATGTTGACACGTCAAAGGTCAGCACCGTCAAATATGAGGGCGTGGCGATTTCCGAAAGCACCATCAAAGACAAGACCTACGCGCTCCAAAGAGAGTTCTTCCTGCTGTACAAAACCGGCGCGACGCTTTCCGCCCCCGCCGAGGCGTTCAAGAATTTTGCCCTCTCCGCGGAAGGCCAGATAATTGTCAAGAATCAAAAGCTCCTTTCGGTTAACGGCGGTTAAAAAAACGTTGAAAAACGGTTGAAGGAGTCATTAAAAAAATCGTTTGCGGGAGGCTTGCATCAGCTTCCCGCAAATGGTATACTTAAAAGCGGAAATCAGAAACGTGGGAATAAGACAGGTGGTTAAATGGAGTGGAACCCGGCAAAACCGGAAAGGGTGTCCATCATCGGCGGGAACGGTTCCCGCAACATCGTCGAGTGGGTGATGAACGTCATATTCACCGTTTGCGGGCTTGCCGCCGTGATTTTCGTGGCGGGCATGTCTCTGTACTTGGTTCTTACGAACGCGCCGGCAATCGCGGGAATCGGCGTGTTCAAGTTTTTGTTCGGGCAGGTTTGGGATCCGGAAAATTCCCAGTACGGCATTGCCGCAATGATTCTTTCCTCTGTGGTGGCGACTTTTTGCGCGGTGCTTGTTGCCCTGCCCACGGGGGTTTTGCTTGCGGTTTTCCTGTCCAAACTCATTCCGCAAAGGCTCGCCTCTGTTCTGCGGACGCTGATTGAACTGCTCGCGGGTATTCCCTCCGTTGTGTATGGGCTTTTGGGCGCGCTGCTGATTGTCCCGCTGGTGTTCAGGCTTCAAACGGCTCTCGGCCTGCCGTCGAGCGGGTGTCTGCTTTCCGCAATCGTTATTTTGGTCATCATGATTTTGCCGACCATTGTCAGCGTGTCCGAAACGGCAATCCGGGCTGTGCCCAAAGCTTATGAGGACGCGTCGTTGGCTCTTGGCTCCACCCGCCTTCAAAGCATATTCAAAGCCACCGTTC
>JAISRF010000024.1 GCA_031273775.1 Oscillospiraceae bacterium | reverse complement strand
CCCGCCGCCGCCCCGCCCGCGCAGGCCGGAATCCAAAAGCGCCTGGCAAATTTCCACGTCCGTCATATTCAACACGGCGCGGCGCGCCATAAAGTAGCCATCGTTGGCAATGTATTCATCCAAATCGGCCACGTCAATGTTGCCGCAGAGCCTGAGCATCGCGCGCTGCTGCAAGGCGTAGAAGGGGATCTTGTTCATGTCCCGCACATATTCGCCGTTATCCGGGCGGCTGAACAGCAGACGCTCCACATAACCGCCGCCAATCAAGGTCGTGTCAACGATTTCCTCCACGTCATCCGGCTGCACCTTGGTGTACAAAACGCCCCGGGGCAGCAGGGTCACCAACGGCCCCATTTGGCAAAAGCCCTGGCACCCGCTTTCGGCTAATATGTAGTCTGTCTTTTCTTTTTCCAGCGCCACCGTGACGGACAAACCGCGTTCGGCAATCACCTCCCGAAAACGGTGATAAATTTTCATGGAGCCACCCGCCATACAGCCGGTGCCCGCGCAGATTATGATTTTGGCTTTGTACCCGCTGACGCTTTCCGTGTATGCCCGCTTGCGTTCCTCTAAATTAATGGTATTACACATGGGCTTTTTCCTCCTCCCGAATTTTTTGGAGCAGCGCCGCCGTTTTTTCTTTGGTCATAGAACCGTATACGTCCTCATTCACCACAACCACAGGGGCAAGCCCGCACGCTCCCAGGCAAGCAACGGTTTCAAGGGTAAACAGCATGTCGTCAGAAGTCTTTTTCTTTGCGGAAAGCCCAAGCTCAGCCTCCAGCGCCTTTAAAATTTCCTCGGACTTTTTCACGTGGCAGGCGGTGCCGTCACACACCTTGATGACATATTTTCCCTTCGGTTCCAGCGTGAAGTGGGCGTAAAAGGTCGCCACACCGAACACCGAACCGGGGGAAACACCCAGCGCCGTTGCCACATAGGTCATGATATCCTCGGGCAGATAGGCGTATTCCGCTTGAATCTCCTGCAAAATCGGGATGAGCTTATGTGGGCTGCGCTCATACTTATCAAGTACGGCGCACACCCGGTCAAACTTAACGGACAGATCATTCGCCATTTTTCCGAGCCTCGCTTTCTCCGTAATATGCTTTTTTGTAGAGTTCTTCCAAATCCTTTACCAGCGGATAACGCGGGTTGGCGGTGGTGCATTGATCCTCGAAGGCGTGCTCAGCCAGCGCGGGGACTTTGGCGAAAAATTCTTTTTCCTCCACACCGCAGTCTTTAATGCACAGGGGCATGTTGAGCTGTTTCATCAAATTCCTCACAGCTTCAATCAGCGCCGCGATCTGCTCGTCCTGTGTCGCACCGGGAAGACCGATGTTGCGGGCGATCTGCGCGTAGCGGTAATCGGCGACATATTCGCTGTATTTGGGGAAGATCGGGAACTTTTCCGGCTTTTGCGCGTTGTACTCGATGACGTAGGGCAGCAACACCGCGTTGGCTCTGCCGTGAGGAATGTGAAATTCACCGCCCAATTTGTGCGCCAGTGAATGGTTGATGCCCAAAAACGCGTTGGTAAACGCCATACCCGCGATCGCCGAAGCGTTGTGCACCTTTTCCCGGGCGATTTCGTCACGGGGGTCGGCATAACTGCGGGGCAGATATTTGAAAATCAGCTGAATCGCTTTCAGACCAAGCCCGTTGGTGTAGTCGGACGCCAGCACCGACACATAGGACTCGACCGCGTGGGTCAGCACGTCCAGCCCGGTATCGGCCACGATGGATTTTGGTAGGGTCGCCACAAACTGCGGGTCGACGATGGCCACATCCGGGGTCAGCTCATAGTCCGCCAGCGGATACTTTATGTTTCCGTTTTTCTTGTCGGTAATGACCGAGAAGGACGTGACCTCGCTTCCCGTGCCCGAGGTGGTGGGAATGGCGACCAGTTGCGCCTTTTTGCCCAGATTGGGAAAGTTGAAGGCGCGTTTCCTTATATCCAAAAACTTCAGGCGCAGGCCGTCAAAGGACGTGCCCGGATGCTCGAAAAAGAGCCACATTCCCTTGGCTGCGTCGATGGCCGATCCGCCGCCCAGCGCGATAATCACATCGGGCGCAAAGGCGTTCATCGAACGGACGCCCCGCTCAATGGTTTCAACGGACGGATCGGGCTCCACATCGGCAAAGATTTCGCAGTGCACGTGTTCCTCACGCTTGCGCAGATGATAGAGCACCGTGTCCACATAGCCAAGCTCCACCATCATGGGGTCGGTGACGATAAACGCGCGTTTAATGTGCGGCATGTGCTCTAAATAAGATACTGAGCCTTTTTCAAAGTAGATTTTCGGCGGGATTTTGAACCACTGCATATTCGTCCTCCTTTTGGCGATGCGCTTTTTGTTGATCAGGTTGACGCTGGACACGTTGGAGGTGGTGGAATTACGCCCGAAGGAGCCGCACCCCAGGGTCAGAGACGGCGTGTTGGCGTTGTAAATATCGCCGATGGCTCCTTGGGAGGAGGGAGAATTGATAATGACGCGCCCAACCTTCATTTCCTGTCCGTATCGCACGCACAGTTCCTCGTCGTCGCTGTGGATGACGGCTGAATGACCCAGTCCTCCAAGCTCCAGCATTTTCCTGGCGTAGGCAAAGCCTTGCGCTTCGTCTTTCACCACAAAATACGCCAGCACCGGCATCAGCGTTTCGATAGACAGCGGATAATCAAAGGAGGGCTCCGGCAAGCGGGCCAACAGGATTTTCGTTCCCGCCGGCACGGTAACGCCCGCTCTTTCCGCAATCCAAACCGCAGATTTGCCCACCGCCTCGGCGGTCACGGACATTTTTTCACGGTTGATCACGTAATCCGTGACCTTTTCAAGCTCTTTCTCATCCAAAAAATGACAGTTGTTAGCCTTCATGTGCCGTTCAAATTCGGCTTGGATATCTTGATCCAAAATGACAGCCTGTTCCGACGCGCAAATCATCCCGTTGTCAAAGGTTTTGGAAATCATCAGGTCGGTGCAGGCGCGGGCCACGTTCACGTTTTTGTTGATATAGCAGGGTACGTTGCCGGGACCAACGCCCAGTGCCGGTTTACCCGCGCTGTAGGCGGATTTGACCATGCCCGCGCCGCCGGTGGCCAGAATAAGCGACACGCCGGGGTGGTTCATCAGAGCGGTGGTAGCCTCCATAGACGGCGCTTCAATCCACTGGATGCAATGCGCCGGCGCGCCGTGGGCAACGGCCGCTTCTTTCACAATCCGCGCCGCCTCGGAGGAGCATTTCTGCGCCGACGGATGGAAAGCGAAAATCACCGGGTTGCGCGTTTTGGCGCAGATGAGGGATTTGAACAGCGTGGTGGAGGTTGGGTTGGTCACAGGGGTCACCCCCGCCACAATGCCTACCGGCTCCGCCACCTCAATATAGCCCTCGTTCTCATTTTCGGCCACCACGCCCACGGTTTTTTGGCGCTTGATGTCGTGCCAGATGTATTCGGTGGCGAAAATGTTTTTGATGACCTTGTCCTCCATGACGCCGCGGCCGGTTTCCTCCACTGCCAGCTTGGACAGGTACATATGCTTGTCAAGCCCGGCCAGAGTCATGGCGTGGACAATGTCGTCCACCTGCTCCTGGGTTAATTCCATGTACTGCCGGAGCGCCTTCTCCGCGTTTGCCGCCAGGATGTCCACCGCTTCATTCGCGGTCAAATTTACTTTTGCCATCATTAATAATCCTCCTCTTCGTTCACGCCGTATTTGGTCAGGCTGTCCGCCAGCTGCGCCGTTAAAATGGCCAGCGAGGCGGCCATGTCCTCGTTTTTTACCGCTACGTTTTCCGGCACCTTCAGGTTGGTTGGCGCAAAGTTCCAGACTGCGCGGACGCCGCCTTTAACCAGCGCGTCACACACCTCCTGCGCAAACGCGTTCGGGACGGTGATGATACCGATGTGTATGTTTAGTCGGCGGCATAGGTTGGCGATTTTCGCGGAATCCACCACGGCTTTACCGTTCACAGACTGACCGATCAAGTCCGGATTTCGGTCAAACGCCGCCACGATTTTTAAGCCGTAGTTTTCAAAATTATCGTAGGAAAGAAGCGCTTTGCCTAAATTTCCAACGCCGACAAGCGCCGCATCGGATTGATTGTCATGACCCAAAAAATGCTCCAAATCGGCAATCAGCTCGGCGCGGACGTAGCCGATTTTTGATTTGCCGCCATCGCTGACGCTGGCAATGTCTTTGCGGACGACCACATCGTTCAGCGCCAATGCTGTGGCAATCGCGGTAGCGGAGATGTTGACCGGCTCGTCCGCGGTCAGCTGTTTCAGATAATTGAGATAGCGCGTCAGCCGGTTGTACAGCGGTACGGAGACGGATGATACGGACATAAATAACCCCCCACGTATTCAGTATGCTGTTATCGATATTTATATACCGATATGAGTATACCAAATGTAAGGGGGGTTGTCAAGCGTTTTTAAAAAAGAAGTTTCGGAAAAGTCAGGTTATTCAGTTGACAAATGTGGAAACAGGGATGTTCATCACCGAGGACAGCTACTTAGGCACAGATGACAACATCAGCAGCCAGAACCGCTACGCCTTTGGCGAGGGTGACCCCGTCAACCACATCGACCCCACCGGGCATTTCACAAGCGTGGTTACGCAGCAAGCGGGTTGGCAGACGGATTATGTGCCGGGTAGGTTTGACAGTTACGCCGCCGGCCAAGTTAAGAACCAGACCAAAGCTATCGGCTCACGCAGTTACAACAACTATGCCATCAGCAACGGCACGGCAAACAGTTACGCGCAAAAAGGCGCAAACGCGGCGAGGGGTCTTTGCGCGTCTTACAAACGAAATTTCTGCTGTTGTGATACAATTGATGGGTGACAGATAAAGAAGTAAATACAGCCAAAACATGATATAATGTTTTTTGGAAGAAAAACAAATATC